>JAICQL010000107.1 GCA_025937895.1 Polyangiaceae bacterium
GTCCATCATGACGCTCAAAATCTACGCCGTCGTCCTCGAGCTGGTTCGCAAGCTCTCACCGTATCTTCCTGCGCTCCGCGCGCGCAGCTCGGCACTCGGTGATCAGCTCGAGCGGGCGCTGGTCAGCATCCCGTTGAATCTCGCCGAAGGCGCCTATTCGCGCGGCAAAAACCGCCAAGCTCGCTACCAATCTGCTGCGGCCTCGGCGCGAGAGGCACTGGCGTGCCTCGAAACGGCGGAAGCGCTCGGCTGGATGCAGCCGCTCCCACCCGAGCTCGGCGCTCTGTTTCACCGCATCATCGGCACGCTCGTCCGGCTGATCGAGCCGCGGCGTTGAGAGGGGGCGGCTCGGCGGGCTCGCTGCCAGCGGGTCCGCCGAGTTCGCTGCCATGACTCAACGTCGAAGCGGCGCTGCTCGAGGTCGGCGACTCACCCCGCATGCGACATGGCAGTACGGGCAGCGGGGCAACCAGCAGAGGACGGTTCGGGCAAACGCGAGCCGCATCGTGATGAAGGAGTTTGCAAAGTGACGTTCAGGCCGCGTCCTCGAGCGAATCGTCGAAACCCTGCCCTCCGGTCGAGGGGGGAAAAGCGCGCATCTGTTCGGCAACGACAAAAGCGTAGCAGCAGAGCACGACTGAGACATGATGATGCCAGCCCACGAAGGACCGCCCCTCGAAGTGATCCAGGCCGAGCTCGCCTTTGAGGTCTTCATACATCCGCTCGGTCCGCCAGCGCTCCTTGATGATGCGCACCAGCTGCTTGTGACTCATGCGGCGCGGTAGCGTCGTGAGATAGAACTTGGCCGTGGGGTCGTCGTCCGATCGCCACTCCATCACCAACCAGACCGGTTCGCGTTCTTCGATGGCCACGCCGTCTGCATGCGCCGTCTTCACCCTGCAGAAGGAAAACCGCCCCTCCAGCGTGGCCCTCGTACCCTCTCGCCATCGAACCATACGGCGCCGTCGATGGGGAATTGTTCTCGCCAAGTCATGTACGCTCAGCGCCGTGCCGAGTCGCCCGCTGCTGCCCACTCGACGCACTTTGGTCTGGCTCCCTATCCCGACGGCATAGTCGAACCCCAGCTCTCGCACGCTGCGACGAAATCCGCTGTTGTCGCCATACCCGCTGTCCGCGAGCAGAATTTCACCAGGAATCCCTGCTCGCCGGGCACGCTCGATCATGCCCACTGCCAGCTCAGCCTTGGTCTGGAAGGTCACCTCTTGCGGGATCCGCGCCTGGCTTCGACGCTCTGGATCTTTGGCCCAGCTCTCCGGCAGATACAATTCGAAGTCGATCGGTGCGTGTTGCGTCGCGGTGGCTATCGCCAAGCTGACACCGACCTGGCAATTCGTGATCTTGCCGGCAGAGCCGGTGTATTGCCGCTGCACTCCAACCGAATGTCTGCCTTGTTTGAGAAAGCCCGTGTCGTCTATCACCCACGTCGTCACGGGCTCCTTCTCGGCCATGGCCTCGCAGACATGCCGGGCCGCTTCGAGCCGCAACTCCTCGTCGCTCCACTGGCTGAGCCCTACAAAATGCAGCAGCTTGTCATGCATGTGCCGCGTCCGCTCCGGATCTCCGCACGCCCGCGCCGCGATGGGCTCGACGCTCTTACGTTCCCCCTCCGCCAGGATCCCTGTTGCATAGATCGCGAAGGATTCCCGCTTCCTGCGGTCCTTCAGATGCCTGCCCAACCGCTCGATATACTGCCCCAGACGCTCCGTGGCGCCGCTATCCAGTTCGAGAGCCATGGCCTTCGGTCGCACGAACCGGCATCCATGGAAAAGTTCTCGGCAGTAGTGCTAGCTGCTCGCCCACGCCGCTCGCAAACCCCGGATCGGCGGCTGTCTTGCACAGCCGCCGATCAGGACCGAGCTGGCGCGCAGCTCATCATTCGCAGAATCCCCAGCCCTGAGCAAACGCTCCCTCCAGGAAGAGCGCCGCGCAAGTGCCCCGCTGGCAGGTGGCGACAGGTCCTTGCGGCGACGAACACACGACACGGCGCGTGTTCATCGGGCGCTCGCACTCGGATTGGAGCGTACACTCGATCGCGCTCTCGCCCACGGAGCGATGGCAGCAGATGTCTCCCAAACGGCAGTCGTCGTTGTCGTCACAGGTAATGGGGGTGGTAGTGGTCCCACCGCTGTCGAGGTAGCTTGGCGGGCAGTTTGTCAGATTCGTGAAACCTTCACGCGGACCTGTGGCGGCGGACGACGTCCCGCAGCAAACCGTGCCGGCGGTAATCTCCTGGCTTACCCCGCCGCAGAGCACGGAGGGGGCTGCGCAGCTGCCGTCGATGCAACGTTGGCCGCTGTCAGGCGGCCCGCAGGGCATGCGGTTTGGGACGCTTGCGAGGGTAGGGCAGTCGGCGACGGATTTACACTGATTTACTGCCCTACAACCCCCCGAATTGATCGTCTGTGAGACCTTGCAGGCTCCCTCGGAGCAGGTCACGGCCGGGCAAATGGGATCATCCGCCGGTGCAATGCAAGCTCCGGTGCCCTGCTGACACGTGGCGCAGACCCCTGAGCAAGGGCCGCTGCAGCAGAAGCCGCCGTTGCAAGATCCGCTCTGGCATTGGTTGCCAGTCGTACACGGCGCGCCATTGCCCAATAGAACTTGGGTGCAAACGCCGTTTTGGCACTGGGCGGGAAGGTTACCTCCCAGCGAGCAAGGTGCCCCATCCGCGGCGTTCGAGTAGGTCGTGGTCGATCGGGCGGTATCGCAAAGTGCGCAGGAGTTGCCCGGCTGCGTGGAGCCGTCGAGAACGCAACTTCCGGAGATCGAGCATCCATTACACGTGCTTACACACTGGCCAGTGGCCGTGTCGCACGGCGTGTTTGCTGGGCATTGATTTGCACCTGGAATGCAGGCGTCCGAGCTCTCGTCGCAGCGAGATACGCCATTGCAGGCAACCCCATCATCGCACGGTCGCTCGCGCCCTACGCACTCACCCGAGGAACAAGTGTCATCGACGGTGCAGAACGAGGCATCATCGCACAACCTGCCGTCGATCGGAGACCAGTCGCTCGCGCTCAGGAGCGGATCACAGACCTGACAAGCATTGGCCGGGTTTGGGCTGTTGGCTTCGACGCAGACGCCCAGGATGGAGCATCCCGCGCAAGCGGAGACGCATCCTGCGTCCGATGCGGCGGTGCAGTCTGGGACGGCGGGGGGGTGCCGCGATTCCGGTCCTTGCGGGGGCTCCGCTGCGGAGCTGGGTATTGGCGCGCCGCTGGGCGGCGCCGTCGAAGACATGGCAGGGCCGCCATCCGTGCCATATGCCGTCGTTGCACCAGGCTCTGGCGCAAGGCTCGCCATCAGGCTCTGGCTGTGCGGACGATATTCCCCGTCGCACGACGCAAACCCAGCGCCGAGGACCATCCAGCCCAGCGCCAGCAACCGGCGCTCCCCCGTCGTTTTCCTCACGTTACCCTCCCTCGGCATCGGCGCATTCGAGCGGCTCGCTCGTGTCGGTGCGTCCGCCCACTTGGTTGCGTGGTCGCAGCCGACTCGCGACGATGCGGCAGCGACGAGCCCGCGTCGCTGCCGCGTATCCAGGCAAGTTGCCGTTCAGGCCGTCGAATCTCTCAGTCCGCCGCAAAACAATAAAAGGACCCGCGGCCACCGCCCTGAGTCACGTTCCCGCCCGCGCAGTTGGCGACGCCAGGGGGGCAGCAGCCGACGGTATGCACCGCGTTCCAGGAGGGGGGCTGACCAGCTAGCCCGGCCCGGTTGCTGTGGCCGATCTGGACGGTACTGTTCGCGGTGGCCGTCCAGTCATTGCAAGTGAGGCCGTTGCCCATGGCGTCGACGGCCAGGGTTCCGTCTTGCTGCGAGCCGGTCAGAATGTCGTGAACATTCTGAGGGACCTGCGCCCCCGTTTCATCGAGGGGAACGCCAAAATCGTTGACGGGCCACGTGGCATCCAGCGCGCCACCGGCTGCCTGATCATGCAGGTCATCCAGGCTGTTGGCGATGATCGCGCCGGCAGCGTTGCGCCAGGGGCCGGTACCGATGCGATCGCGTGCATTTTCGGTGCTGGTGCTGAGATATGCGCGCCAGGTCTTGGCGGCGAGCGCCGGATCGACGGCGGCCGCGAGCGTCTCACACAGTGCGTCCGCGCCCGCCAGACCACCGAGGTTCCCCCCGTTGCCGCTGCCACGGCTGGTCACGAAGAAGCTCATGCTGGTGTCCGCGCCGGCGTCGCTCTGCGGCGTGGCTCCGGCGTCTCCCTCGGGCATCGCGGCGCTGCCGGCAGCTCCGGCTGCGGCCCCGCCCGGGCTGGCGGCGGTGCTCCCGCCCTGGCTGAGCGTGGGGTTGCCGGGGCCCTCGGCGGAGGAGCCGCCGCTGCTGGTGGAGGGGGTTGCCCCCTCGCTTCCACCAGCGCCCGCGGCGGAGCCGCTGGCGTTACCGCCGCCGCCGGCGCCTGCGCCCTGGTTGGCGTTGCGGGTGACGGTCGGGTTGTCGTTGCCTTCGTCGGAGCAGGCGCTGGCGGCCAGCGCGAGAACTACAGTGGATACTAAGCGGGGGAAATGCATGGAAACCTCCCAGGGGATGCGACTCGGCTAACACGGCCGCGTCGCACGAAGT
The DNA here is from genome assembly GCA_025937895.1 of Polyangiaceae bacterium. Classification (GTDB taxonomy): domain Bacteria; phylum Myxococcota_A; class Polyangia; order Polyangiales; family Polyangiaceae; genus SZUA-265. Next base: position 4,597 of record JAICQL010000107.1, read on the forward strand.
GCCTGTAAAGACGCTGCGGCCCTGGGGACGGCGGATTGCCTGTAGGATTGCGGCGGTCCTGGAAGCGTTCCGCGCCAACTGATCACAGCTGGGCGCAACTCTGTCTCGCTTTGCCGCGCCACGCCGCGGCGGCTGCGCTCATCAGCCGTGTGCGAGCGCCAGCTGCACGGCCTCGCTGAAGCCAGAGGCATCGTGAGTGGCCACTCGATGATAGCGCGCGCAGAGCTCTGCCGGCGCGTTACCAACGACGCAGCCGAGATCAGCCCAGTCGAGCAGGTCGACGTCGTTGTAATCGTTGCCTACCGCGAGGCTGAGGCTGCCTGCCGCTGCCTGCTCGCGCTGTAGCCAGCGGGCGGCAGCCGACTTGCAAACGCCCGTCGGAAACACCTCGATCCAGGTGGATGCTCCGTCGAAGGGGGAGGTGGCGCGCAGCACGCTGAACTCTGCCAGCTCGCGCAGCAGCGCAGGGTAGCAGCCCGGCCCTGGTGGCGGCTGGATCACCACGGCCTGACACATGGGCCCCGTGATCTGCTCCATGTTGAAGGGGCGCATGTGGCTGGCATACAGCGCGAGGCGCCGCTCGAAGTCGCTGTTGCTGCTGGTGGTGCGGTGAAACAGACAGCGATGATTGTCGGGCACCGCGTGGTGCAACATGAAGTCCAGGCCGCGGGCCCCCAGCACGCCCGCCAGCCGCAGGGCAGCCGGCGCGCTCATGTGCTCGGCCTTGAGCAGCTCGCGGCTGGGCCAGCGGCAGATGGCAGCGCCGGAGGAGCACACCAGAAAGTCGATCGGGAAATCCTCGCTCAGCACGCGCAGGGCCGAGAACAGCGTGCGCCCCGTGGCCACCACGCGCACCACCCCACGCCGGCCCAGCTCCAGCAGGGCGCTGCGATTGGCAGGGCTCAGCTGATGGCGCGAGTCGAGCAGGGTACCGTCGAGATCGCTGACCACGATGCCCAGGTGCACCCCGGAGGCATGGCTCAGCTGCCGCCGCGATGCAACTGCTCGCGCGCGTCTCCGGCCACCGCGGCCGACTCCGGCAGGCGCTTGTCGCGCTGCTCGGACGGCGGCAGTGCGATGACCGTGGGCGGCTTGGGGGCGGGCAGGGCTCGCGCCTCCGCCGCGCCGTCGTCGTCCCCGCCGTCTTCGCCGCCGCGTTCGAGCGCGTGCACTGCCGCGTCTGCGATGGTGCCCTGCAAGCGCAGCACGTTGCCGGTGCCGTAGGGATGGTTGCGATTGCTGAGCACGATCACGAACAGATCCAGCTCGGGGTCCACCCAGAACGAGGTGCCGGTGTAGCCGCCGTGGCCGAAGGCACGCTCCGAGAGCGACTCGCCGCGGGCCTTCGAATAGGTGCTGAGCACGTCCCAGCCGAGCGAGCGCACGCCGCCGCCGGGCACCTCGTGCGGCTCGGTGAAGTGGCCGACGGCCGCGCTGGACAGGATACGCGTGCCCTCCAGCTGGCCCTTGCCCAGCAACATCTGCGCAAAGCGGCTCAGATCGTCCGCGGTGGAGAACAGCCCTGCATGACCCGCGACGCCGCCCAGGTAATACGCGCGCGGATCCTGCACCTCGCCGCGGATCGGCGAGCTGTGGCGGCCTGACGCGAGCTCGGTCGGCGCAATGCGTGGTGAGTCGCACAGGCGCCGGCAGTAGCGCGTGTCCTTCATGCGGAGCGGGCGCCACAGCACTCGCCGGGCGGTGGCGTCGAGCGACTCTCCGGTGATGCGCTCGATCAGCGACCCGAGCACGATGTAGCCCAGGTCGCTGTAGATGAAGCGGCGGCCCGGATAGGCCTCCAGCACCGAGCCGATGGCACGCGCGCGCGCCTTGTCACGGCCCTTGCGGTACTCCTTCAGCGGGTTGCAAGGCGGTAGCCCGGACGTGTGCAGCAGCAGTTGCTCGACGGTGATGGTCTCCTTGCCCTGCCCGCTGAAGCGCGGCAGGTGCTGGGACACGCGATCGGTCAGCTGCAGGTCGCCGCGCTCGATCAGCCATGCCGCCAGGGTGGCGGTGACCAGCGGCTTGGTGAGCGACGCCAGGTCGAAGATGGTGTCGACCGTCATCGGCCGGCGCGTGGGCAGCACCGCACGATCGCCGTACGCGCGCCGGTGCAGGATGCGATCGTGGCGTCCCACCACCACCACTGCTCCCGGCGTCTTACCGTCACGCACCGCCTGCTCGACCAGCGCATCGATCTCGCTGAAATCGGGGGTCTGTGCCGGAGCCGGCGCCGCGGCGGGCGCCTCCGCCACCTGGATCTGCGCGGGTGCCTCCACCCCGGCGCTGGCGAGCGGCGGTCCGCCCGATACCCATACGGTCAGCACTGCTGCAATGGCCCGAGAAGCTTGGATCGAGCCTCGTCGCCAGCCTCTCAACTAATCTTCCTCCCCCGCAGCTCCGCAGCTCTCGCCCGCTCCACAGCCATTCGAACGGCCAAAATTCTGCGATCCGTGTCGCGGGGTGAAACAGTCCAGCGAAAATCCTGCTGGATTTGCCAGATTTGTCGTGAAAGGTGCCGGGGGCGGGCAGGGAGGGGCGATGTGTAGCCGAATGCCTCGCGCTGATTTAGAGTCGTGCCCATGGATATCTACAGCGCGGCACGGCGCTTCAATCGTCCCCATTCCCTCGACGCGGATACCCGCGGCGAAGCGCTGCCGATCGGCGCGCGGGGTTTGATCGGCGACGGTACCACGTGCGCGCTGGTGCGTCTGGATGGCGCGATCGACTGGCTGTGTCTGCCACGTTTCGACAGCCCCAGCGTGTTCGGGCAGTTGCTGGATGAGCGCCGTGGCGGCGTCACGGCGCTGACGCCGGTGCGCCGCCCGTACAAGAGCTACCAGCGCTACGACCCGGATACGAACGTCCTCGATACCCTGTTCGAGGTCACCGGCCAGGGCTCGATCCGTCTGACCGACTACATGCCCTGGACGAACGATCCGCGCGCCGCCATCCACGAGGTGCACCGCCGGCTCGAGTGCCGCGATGGCGACGTGGAGATCAATGTCGTGTTCGACCCTCGCTTCGGCTACGCCGCGCACGCGCCGCGCTTCGAGGTCTCGCAAGACGGCGTGCTGGCGATCGGCCCCAGTGGAGAGAGACTGGCCGGCGCGCTGTCACGCCCGTGCATCTGGCAGGAGCGGCCCGAAGGGGGCCTGAGCGCGACCCTGCACATGCGCAGCGGCGAGCGCGTGTGGATGGTGATCAGCTGGGATGCGCCGCGCGTGGCTCCGATCAGCGCATACCGCCCGTTCGAGCACCTGCGGCAGACGCGCCGGCACTGGCGCACGTGGGCCGCCCAGTTGCGCTACGACGGCCCCTGGCGTCACTACGTGATGCGCTCCGCGCTGACCTTGAAGCTGCTGCAGTACGCGCCCAGCGGCGGGATGGTGGCGGCGCCGACCACGTCCTTGCCCGAGGGCATCGGCGGGGAGCGCAACTGGGACTACCGCTATGTCTGGATGCGCGACGCCGCGCTGTGCATCCGCGCCATGAACCTGATCGGCTACAGCCAGGAGTCGCTCGACTTCTTTCATTTCGTGGGTAACGCGCTCACGCGCCACGAGGGGCATCACATCTTCTACACGGTGGAGGGCGGTATCGTCCCGGACGAGCAGAGCCTGCCCTGGCTGAGCGGCTTTCGCGCCTCGCGGCCGGTGCGCATCGGCAATGGCGCCAAGGACCAGCTGCAGCTGGATAACGCCGGCTACCTGCTGGACGCGGCCTTCGTGTACGAGCGCTTCGGCAATGCCCTGTCGCTGCGCTTCTGGCGGCACCTGGTCAAGCTGATGGACCGCATGCAGAACGACTGGCACAAGCCGGACCATGGCATCTGGGAGCCGCGCGGGGGCATGCACCACAACGTGCACACCAAGACCATGCTCTGGGTCGCCTTTGACCGCGGAGCGCGCATCGCCACTTTGTTCGGTGAGGAGGAGCTGGCGCTCAGCTGGCGCCTGCAGGCGGAGCGGATCAAGGCCGAGGTGCTGACCCGCGGCCTCGACCCGTCGGGGCGGCACTTTGTCAGCCACTACGAGGGCACGGACCCGGACGCGACCCTGCTGCTCTTGCCAGCATACGGGCTCTTGCCTGCCACGGATCCGCGCACCCTCGAGACCATCTCCTTCGTGCAGCAGCGCCTGTGCGATCGCGGCTTCGTCTACCGCTATCACTATGACGATGGCTTGAGCGGGCCCGAAGGCGCCTTCATCCTGTGCGGCTTCTGGCTGGTCGAGGCGCTGGCCATGGCAGGGCGCCTGGACGAAGCGATGCAGGTCTTCGAGCGCCACGCCGAGGCGTCGAACCACGTGGGTTTGCTGGGTGAGCAGGTCGATCCCGAGTCCGGCATGCTGCTCGGCAACTTCCCGCAAGGCTTCAGTCACATGGGGCTCATCCACGCGGCCGCGCGCATCGATCTGGGCCTGCGCCTGCGCGACGAGCGCTCTCAGCGCCACCCGATTCTCGACCTGGAAGCTTGAAGGAGCCGAGATGACGCTGCCGCTCTCCGTCTCGCGCGGCCCGCGCCGCATCGTCTGCTTGACGGAGGAGCCCACCGAGACCTTGTATCTGCTGGGGGAGGGGCAGCGCATCGTCGGCATCAGCGCCTTCACGGTACGCCCGCCGGAGGCCCGCCGCGACAAGCCGGTCGTGTCTGCCTTCATCGGCGGAAGCGTGAGCAAGATCCTCGCGCTCGAGCCGGATCTGGTGATCGGCTTCTCCGATATCCAGGCGGAGCTGGCTCGAAAGCTCATTCAGGCGAACCTGCAGGTGCTGATCTTCAATCAGCGCAGCTTGCAGCAGATCCTCGACGTGATCCTGGACCTGGGCCGAATCGTGGATCGCAAGCAGGAGGCGGAGGCCCTGGTCGCCGGCTACGTGCAGCGCCTGGAGGCAGTAGCAGCGCAGTCTGCTCGTCGCGCCGTGCGGCCGCGCGTCTACTTCGAGGAGTGGGATGAGCCCATGATCACCGCTATCCGCTGGGTGAGTGAGCTGATCGAGCTGGCCGGCGGCAGGAATGTGTTCGGGGAGCGCTCGCTGGGAAAGCTGGCGCGCGAGCGCTTCGTGACCGCGGAGGAGGTGCTGCGCGCGGACCCGGAGGTGGTGCTGGCCTCCTGGTGTGGCAAGCCGTTCGAGCGCGCTGCCTTCGAGCGGCGGCCTGGCTTCGAGCAGCTCTCGGCGGTGCGCAGCGGCAGGGTGCAGGAGATCCCTTCGGAGCTGATCCTGCAGCCGGGCCCGGCCTGTCTGACGGATGGCCTGGATCGGCTGCTGCTCGCCTTGAAGGATTGAGCGGGCACGACTAACCAGCACGCCGTGCACGGCGAAGCAGCAGGCGAGCAGCGAGCTCTGCACCGGGCCGTGCTCGGGCTGAGCTTTCTGGAGAGCTTTGCCACCATCCTGCTGGAGCGAGCCATCTACTTCTTCTCCCAGGAGCGGCTGGGCTACAGCGAGGCAGAGAACCTGGGGCTCGCGCTGTGTTTTGGCGCCACGTATACCGCGGGCGCCGCGCGCAGCCATGCGCTGGCAGCGCGCCTGGGCGAGCGCCGGGCGCTCGCCTGCACGCTCTCTGGGCTGCTGGTGTTGCACGCAGCGCTGGCGCTCGCGCCGCAGGGCTGGTGGCTACCGGTCGCGTTTGGGATGATCGGAGCGCTGGAGGGCGCCAAGTGGCCCATCGTCGAGAGCTATGTGGCGGCCGGGCTGGCGCCACCGGCGCAGCAGGCCGCCGTGGGCCGGTTCAACGTGAGCTGGGCTTCTGCGGTGCCGCTGGCGCTGGCCGTGTCGGGGCCGGTGATCGGCTCGGGGCAGCCCGCTGCGCTGTTCTGGCTGGCAGCGGTGTGCAACGTGCTCGCGTTCTTGCTACTCGCGCGCTTCCCGGTGCACATCCAGCACCTGGCTGCCTCGCACCCCAGCCGTCCCCTGGGGCCGGCGCTGGCCCGCTACCGCGCGCTGCTGGGCGCCAGCCGCTGGTCCATGCTGTCGAGCTATGCGCTGATGTTCTTGCTGGCACCGCTCCTGCCCGAGGTCTTTCGCGCGCTCGGTCAGACCGTGGAGCGCGCCACCCTGTGGGCCTCCTGTCTCGACGCAGTGCGTGTCACGACGTTCGCGCTGCTGGCCGTTTTTCCGGGCTGGCATGGCCTGCGCGCGCCGATCTTGCTCAGCGCGCTCGGCTTGCCCATCGGCTTCACCGCCATCATGTTCGGCGGCACGCTCATATCCGTCTTGCTGGGTGAGTTGCTGTTCGGTGTGCTCGCCGGGATCAGCTACTACGCGGCGCTCTACTATGCGCTGGTCGTGCAGAACGCCGCTGTGGATGCCGGCGGCGAGCACGAGGGGCTGATCGGCGTGGGCCTGGTGGTGGGGCCCGCCATCGGTCTCATCGGGCACGCGCTCGCGCGGCTCGGTGGCACTCAGCAGCTCTGGATCTTGGCTGCAGCGTTGCCGCTGGTGCTCGCTTGCTGGTGGGGCGCGCTGCGTTCGCTGGCACGCTGGTGGCCGGCCCGAGCATGAGCGCGCTTCGTACCGGGGCGGCACGTTTGCAGGTCGATCGCACGGTCCAGCGTGTGGCGTGGCTCGTACGGCCTGTTTCGTCTTGTCCGCTGCGTCACGAGCGGGTAATCATGGCCGCGTGGTGGCAACGCCGCACGGGTGAGCGGCAAGAGCGCGCACCCGGGGCTTCGTTGACCGTGATCGGCTAGATCCAAACCGCGCACTTCAGTGCCAACACCCGAAGGGGCCGCGTTTGTTCCGCTCCCGTCGCAGTTCTCGTCTATTGTTGCTCCTGTCGCTGCTCTGGGCGGTGGAAGCCTACGCGGGCTCTCGTGTCTCGCTGCTCACGTTTGAGGGAGATCGCGCGCGCTCGATCCGCTGGCGCGTGGCCCAGGCCTTGAAGCGGGGCGGCCACACGGTGCTCGGCTTCGCGCCGCCCTCGGTGCGCGGCTCTGCGGCGGCGCTGCGTGACTACGCGGAGTACCGCAATGTGGATCTATTCGTGTCGGGCTCCTCGGAGGAGGGCCCGGATGGCTTGCAGCTCGAGCTGCGCTTCCGCGGCTCTGACGGCAAGCCCGCCGCTCAGCCGCTGCGCTTCGAGGCGGACGATCTGCGCGGCCTCGTGCGGGAGCTGAAGGGCGATGGCCTGACCCAGCTGGACGGAGTGGTGCGCGGCAACACGTCAGGCAACCGCGGTAGCGAGAGCGCCGAGCTGCCTCGCGGGCGCGCGCTGCCGCTGCCCAAGCGCCGTGCTCGGCCGGAGCGCAAGGTGGATGATCGTCCCGTGCTGCCGGGCGCGGCGCCGGGCGAGGACGAGCCGGAGTCGACGCCGCGGAAGAGGCCGCGCGAGATCGATCTCGATCAAGCCGTGGCCGGCCCCGGTGGGGGAGAGGCGTGGGACGCCGATGGCGACGAGCCGAGCGAGCCGCGGCGCGAGCGGCGCGCCCGGGGGCGTAGCAGTGCTGCGACTGCCGCGCGCCGCGCGGTCACCGAGCGGCGCGGGGCGAGCTCGAAGAAGAGCAGCGTCTTGCGGCGCCTGGCCGCAGCAGAGCCCGCGGCATCCGGCGAGTCGGCGGCCATCGATCTGGACGCGGACACTCGTGGGGCTCTGGAAGAGAGCCCCGAAGGCGCAGCGGCGGCGCGAGATGCGGCCGAGTCCGCGCTCGCCGCGGAGGGCGGCGGCAGCCCGGAGGATCCGGAGCCCATCTCGATCGATGATGAGCCGCTGGCAGAGCCGGCAGCCAAGCCCAGGCGCAAGAAGCGGGGCCTGTTCGCGGGCAAGCTGTCGCGTGACGGGCGCGCTGGGGATGAGGCGCGCGCCTCGGGCGCCGAGACCACGCTCGAAGATCGAGAGCCCGCGGACGATGAAGAGCAGGCTTCAGGCAAGTTGCCTGACGCGCGGCTCAGCGCGCGCGCCGGCTGGATGCGCCGCTCGTTGAGCTACACGGATGATCTGTACAATCGCCTGCGCACTCCGACCACGAACGGCTGGGTGTATCGGCTGGACGCGGCGCTCTTCCCGTTCGCACGCCCGCTCAAGGATCGGCTGTCGCTCATCGGGAGCTACGAGGCCGCGCTGGCCGGCACGGTTCAGGACGACCGGGTCGATCGCAGCTTCGCCGTCAGCTTCTCGGAGCTGGAAGGTGGCTTGCGCTACCAGCAGCCGCTCGGTCAGCACGAGCTTGGCGTGCAGCTCACCGCCGGCAAGATGAGCGCAGGTCTGGATGCTTCTGCCAGCGTCTCGGGAGTGCCAGAGGTCAGCTACACGCTCCTCACGCCCGCCGTCGCCGCGGGTCTGCACTTTGGTGCAGTCACCTTCAGGGCCAGCGCCGCTTACCAGTACACGCTCGGTGGCCTCGGTGAGCTGGCCAGCGCCGAGTGGTTCCCGCGCGCGCAGGGCACCGGCTTCAAAGGACAAATCGGGCTCGAGTACCAGCTCTCGCGCAACGTGGCCCTGCAGGCCTCCGGTGCGCTGCGCCGCTTCGTGCTGGAGATGAACTCCAGGCCAGAGGACGCGAGAGAGGGTCAGGCCGAGGTGGCCGGCGGCGCCGTGGACCTGTATACGAGCGGCTACTTCGGCCTCGCCTTTACGCTCTAATCGGGCGCCGAGCGCAGCCGCCGCGGTTCCAGCAGACGGCGCTGCGGGCGAGCCGCTGCTTGCTTGGCCGGCCCGAGCGAGCTAGAAAACCTGACAGATGCCCGATTCACCGCGAGCCCCGCGTCCCTGGCTCTCCTACAAGGAGCGGGTCTCGCGGCTGGCGCAGCGTATCGTCGAGGCGCAGCGCCCCATCCGCGTGCTGAACGCCATCAAGTGGGACTCCAGCGTGTTCGAGTCCTTTCGAGACTCGGGCTGGCGGCGCTTGCCGAACGTGTCGGCGGAGGACTACGCGCGCATCGGTCTGGGCTTTGATCCCGACAGCAAGCGCAGCGAGTTCGCCGCCATCATTCACGATATCAACAACGATCTCGCGCACGACGGCGTCGGGGACATCCTGCGACACACGGCGGAGCAGTACGTGGATGTCGTCGGCATGCTGCAGGCGCGCGGCACGCCGCGCTTCTACGAGCTGAGCCGCAGGCTGTACGGCTCGCCCAAAGACGTGTTCTCCGACGGCGATACGCGCGTGCGCGATGTGGCGCAGCAGATGTATGACATCTTGACCGGCCTGGATGACTCGGTGCTGGGCGCGGAGACGCCGCGCGATATACCGGCGGAGCACGCGGTGGAGGTGCTGAACGCGCGGCTCTCCGAGTACTTCGGTGAGCGCACGGTACGCGTGATCCTGGACGACGGCATCGTGGCGGACGCAGCCGCGGGCAGCGACTACATCAAGGTGCGGCGCGGCGCCATGTTCAGCGAGCGCGATCTCAAGCTGCTGGAGGTGCACGAGGGCTGGGTGCACGTGGCCACGAGCATGAATGGCCAGGCGCAGCCGGTGGCGCGCTGGCTGAGCATCGGGCCGCCGCGCGTGGCCTCCACCCAGGAGGGGCTGGCGGCGCTGCTCGAGGTGCTGACCCTCACCAGCCACCCGCTGCGCGCGCGGCGCCTGAATGATCGCGTGCTGGCCGTGGACAAGGCCGAAGACGGCGCGAACTTTCTCGAGGTGTTTGAGTGGTTTCGCACCGAGGGCTATGACGAGGAGACGTGTTTCTGGAACACGCAGCGCGTGTTCCGGGGCGGCGTGACCAGCGGCGGCGCGCCCTTCACCAAAGACATCGTGTACACCCACGGCATCGTCTCCACCTTGAATTTCCTGGTCTCGGCCATCGCGCTGGGGCGTGCGGATCTGATTCGCTGGCTGTACGTGGGCAAGGTGGCGCTCGCGGATCTGCGCGTGATCGCCGAGCACGCGCACGAGGGGCTGGTGCGGCCGCCGCGCTACGTGCCGCCGATGTTCCGGGACCTGAATGGCCTGTCCATCTGGCTGGGCATCAGCTCGTTCTGGGGCAAGCTCAAGAACGAGGCGGTCCAGGAGCACTTTCGAAAGCAGCTGCGCTGCTGAGCCGGGCTCGGAGCAGCGCCTTGCCCGCGGCTCGAGCAAGGGGCCCTCTCGAGAGCGGTTGTGCGACCGCGCGGCTCCGGGCGTGATATGAGCGCCGCGCATGGCCTTTGAGTTCCACTCCGAGTCGTTTCACGCCGAGCTGAGCGAGGCCACGCCGCTCGAGCAGGTGCTGCGTTTGCGCTATCCGGGGGCCAGCTGGAGCGCCATCCGCCGCCTGGTCAGCACGGGGAAGGTCGCGATCGGAGAGCGCCCGGTGGCGGAGCCGCGGCAGGTCGTGCCGCCGGGAGCGGAGGTGCACATCCGCATGACGACGCCACGGCCACGCCCCGGCGCTACCAGCGGCAACGAGCAGCTCGTGTTCTGCGATCGCCACCTGGTGGTGGTGCGCAAGCCCGGCGGACTCAGCTCTGTGGAGCACGAAGACGAGCCCACCAGCTTGCAAGAGCAGGTGCGCGGCTGGCTGAGCGAGCGCGAGCGGAAGCCGTGCCCGCCGCTCAAGGTCGTGCACCGGCTGGACAAGGTGACCAGCGGCGTGATGGTGTTTGCGCGCCACGCCGACATCCAGGCCGCGCTGAAGGAGCAGTTCCGGGCGCACTCCACGGGCCGCTACTACCTGGCGGTGGCCCAGGGCCTGGTGGAGGACTGCACGCTCGTGTACCGCCTGGTGCGCAACCGCGGAGATGGGTTGCGGGGCGTCACCAGCGATCCAAACCGCGGCAAGCACAGCGTCACGCACGTGACCCAGCGCGAGCGCCTGGGCCGCTGCACCCTGGTACAGTGCCGCCTGGAGACGGGGCGCACCCATCAGATCCGCATCCATCTGGCCGAGATCGGCCACCCCATCGTCGGTGATCAGGTCTACGGGCGTGACCATCGCCCTGCCATCGAGTGCGCCCGCACCCTGCTGCACGCGAGCTTTCTGAGCTTCTCGCATCCGGTGCTGCGCCAGCGGCTGTCCTTCGAGGACCCGCTGCCGGAGGACTTCGAGAGCTGGTTGCGGCAGGAGCGCGCGAGCGCACCGGGGCCAAGCCGAGGGCACAGAGCGGCGAAGTAGCCGGCGCGCTTGCAGCGGCTGCGCCGCGCCTCTACCTTGGTGAGATGCAACCTGGGCGTACGGCGTGCAGCGCTCTCGTGGTCCTGATGGCATCTCAGCTGCCGCTGGCGCAGCAGGCGCTCGCGGCCCAGCCCGCAGCAGGCTCCGCGCCCACTGCCGCGCCGCCCGCAGCAGGCGCCGAGGAGGTTGCGTCCCCGGACGCGCCTCCGAGCTCCGAGCAGGGAGCGAGCAAAGACCCCCCGGCGGAGCGCCGCTCGGGCTTCACCTTCGGCCTCTCCGGCGGGTTGCTGATGGGGGGCGCGCGCGGCTACCCCAACGACGTGGGCAAGATCGGCTTCGCTGAATTTCGAACCGAGACGGGCGTGGGAGTGAGCAGCGGCGGCGCGCTCTGGCTGGGGGGTGCGCTGGCGGACTGGCTGAACGTGGGGGTGGGCATGTTCGGCGGTGGCTTCGAGCGTGAGGGCCTGCGGGTGAGCAGCGGGGTGTTTCACGCTCGCCTGGAGCTGTTCCCGCTGTTCTTTCAGGGCGGTCAGCTGCGCGATCTGGGCGTCTTGCTCAGCGCGGGCACTGGCGTGACGGTGATCGAGCGCGGTGAGGAGAAAGTGGCGGAGGGCGCGGGCACGTCCGCGGTCGGCGCGGGCATCTTCTACGAGCCCTGGCGCTGGTGGCAGCTCACCTTCGGCCCGCAGCTGGAGTACCTGTACCAGTTCTCCGACAGCATGCGGGCGCACAGCCTGGTCGTGGGCGTTCGTACGGCGTTCTACGGGGGGCCGTGAGGGCCGTGCGTATGCTGCGTCTCGCGCAGAGCTCATCGTGAGTATTGCTGACGGTCCCGCGCTGGTGCGTGCGAGCTGCGTGCTCGTCTGTTTGAGCCTTGCGCTCGCCTGCGGCGACCGGCGAGGCGGCAGCGCGGGCCCGCCCGCAGCCCCCGCTCCCTTCCGCAAGGTGACCCTGGATCCTGCGCCGGGAGAGCCCATCAGTCTGGCGGTCTTGCCCGACGCGAGCGTGTTGTATGCGAGCCGCCACGGCCAGCTCTGGTGGCGCGAGCCCGATGGCACCCGGCACGACGCCGCTCGGCTGAACGTATACACGCACGACGAGGAGGGAGTGCAGGGCCTGGCGCTCGCGCCCGACTTCGAGCAGTCGCGCTGGGTGTACGTGTACTACTCGCCGCGGCTCGATACGCCGCTGGATGATCCCGCAACGCCGCTGCTCGACGAAGGTGGGGCGCCCGAGACGGGCAGCCCCGCCGAGTGGTCGCTCTTCGCCGGCGCCCTGCGGCTGTCGCGCTTTCGCTTCGAGCCCCCCGTGCTGGAGCTGGCGAGCGAGCAGATCGTGCTGGAGGTGCCGGTGGAGCGCGGGCTGTGCTGCCACATCGGCGGCCAGATCGATTTCGATGCCGAGGGCAACCTCTATCTCTCCACGGGGGACGATACCAATCCGTTCCAGTCCGGTGGCTATGCGCCGCTCGACGAACGCGCAGAGCGGCACCCCGGCTTTGACGCCCAGCGCACGTCCGCCAACAGCAACGATTTGCGCGGCAAGCTGCTGCGCATTCACGTGGAGGAAGACGGCAGCTACAGCATCCCCGAGGGCAACCTGTTTCCGCCGGGCATGACCGGCACTCGGCCGGAGATCTTCTCGATGGGGCTGCGCAACCCGTTTCGCTTCGCCGTCGATCGGCAGCGCGGCGTGCTCTACCTGGCGGACTACTCGCCCGACGCACGCGAGCCCAGCCCGGCGCGCGGCCCCGCGGGCACGGGCAAGTGGATGGTGGTGGCGGAGCCTGGCAACTACGGCTGGCCCTACTGCGCCACGCCGGACCAGCCCTACGTGGCCTACGACTTTCAGAGCGGAGCCTCCGGTGCAGCGTTCGACTGTCAGCGCCCGCAGAACCGCTCGCCTCACAACAGCGGCCTGGGGGAGCTGCCTGCCGTGTTGCAGCCCGAGCTGAGCTACTCCTTCAGCAGCTCGCCGCGCTGGCCGGAGCTGGGCGCCGGTGGCGTGGCGCCGATGGCCGGGCCCGCCTATCAGTTCACCGGTGCGGCGTCTGCCCATGCGTGGCCCGAGCACCTGGCGGGCGCGCCGCTCTTGTACGAGTGGGCACGCGACTTCATCCGGGCTCTGCGGCTCGGTCCGGGTGGCGAGCTCGAGAGTATGGAGCCCATCGCCACGGATCTGCGCGTGGACGGGCCCATCGACATGGAGTTCGGGCCCGACGGAGCGCTCTACGTGCTGGAGTACGGCAGCGGGTACTTCAACGCGAACCCCGAGGCGCAGCTATCTCGCATCGAATACGTGGGAGAAGCTCACTCGATGACGAGCGCCTCGCAGTAGTCGCCACCGGGGACCAGGGTGCGATGCCCCGGCAAGCGCGAGCGGCAAGACAGCTCCCAGATGCCACTGAAGCGACCGGTCAGGCTGCGAACGACCTCACCCTCCTCGAAGGCGATGGGTAAGCCAACGGCCACGTCCTCCACCTCCGCCAGCCCCAGCTGGAAGCTGCCAGAGATGGCACCGTCCGCGTCCAGGGTCAGGTCGATGTAGCCGTCCTGGGACTGATACGCTTGACCGCCGATACTGGCCAGCGCCGAGTCCGCTTCCGTGCCGGGCAGCCCAACCTCCACCTCGTGCGGCCCCATCGACTTCTCGACGCCATCGAACACGAGATCGAGGAGCAGCACGTCTTCTTTGCCGGTGCCCGTGATCTCCAGCCGCACATCGCTCAGGCCTTCGACCACGTTGAGCTGCGCCTTTGCGCCCAGCAACGTGGGCCAGCCATCGATGATCAGGCTCAAGCCCCTGTCCTCACCCGTGGGGGAGCCCTCGGGCTGCTCTGCTGCGTCAGCCGAGGGGGAATCTGTCGAGCTCTCTGGTCCGCTCGCGGGAGGCTCAGGGCCCTCAGCAGACGAATCGCCGCAGCCGGACATGCAGCCCAGCAAAACGATAGCCCCAAAACGATACCACATGTCGTGCAATGTAGTACTGCCTTTCACGCCTGCAACGCAGGGCGCCTGATACGAATGGTAACAAGCCCAGGTTCCGAGGCAAAGCAGCGCGCTTGCGTCTCGCACGATCTTCCGAGGGCTACGCCAAGTTTCCATCGCCAGTCGCCGAGGGCATGATGGCGCGCTCCTGCAAGTTGCCCGGCGCCGCTGGCAAATTGAGCGATTTTAGACGTTTGGCATGCTAGGGGCAGCGCATGGCGAGCAAGGGCCGCCCGTTCCGGCGTGTCGAAGTGGACGGTTTTGAGGTGCTGATCGGGCGCGGAGCGCGGGAAAATGACGAGCTCAGCTTCGGCGTGGCCGCTCCGCGCGACAGCTGGCTGCACGTGGCAGGGGGCACTCCCGGCAGTCACGTGGTCATTCGCAACCCCGACAAGCTGGTGGTGCCCCGCGCGGTGATCGAGCGCGCTGCCAGCTACGCTGCCTGGTTCTCGAAGGCGCGAAACGCGGCCTCGGTGGAGGTGCACTACTGCCTGGTCTCGGACATCCGCAAGCCACGCGGTGCTCCTGCCGGGCTCGTGCAGCTCGAGCGCTTTCGCAAGGTGCGGGTGCGCCCTGCGCCGCCTGCCGATGCAGCCAGCGAGGGCGACGGTGACGGCCTGGACACGGAATGAGCGCGGCGGCTCTGCCGGTGCGGCTACTGTGCCGGGTCCAGGGTGAGCAGGCTGCGTAGCGCCGCCACCAGGAACACCGAGGTGCGCGCGGGCGAGCTGGCGTAGAAGGCGTTCCAGGCGTCTGCCTTGTGATCGTTGTACTGCGGCTCGTGGTCGGGGCGCTGCTCCAGGTAGGCGATGCGCACGGCGTGCCCGATCAAGGCATCGAGCGCGCAGGCGTCCGCGATCTCCAGGCTGGGGTTCTGGCGGAAGAAGCTGGCCAGCACGCTCAGGCACTCGATGTTCAGCTGCCGGTACTCGGGAGCAGGGATTTTGTTGAGCAGGTGCTCCAGCCAGAGCGCGAAGCTCTTCTCCCCCGGGGTGGTGTCGCTGAGCACGGTGCTCGCATCCATGCGGTTACGGCGCTCCAGCTTCTCACCGATGATCAGCGCCCGGGTGTGGCGAAAGATGTTCCAGACCTCGGAGTAGAAGCGGGCAGGGCGGCGGTCGATGATGCCGCGGTGCTGGCGCCACGCCAGCCAGCCCTCGCGCGGCGGGCGCAGCTTCTCCAACCCGAGATCCTGTTTCCAGTCCAGGCTGCCGGGGGTGGCGTGTCCGTGCAGCTGCTCGAGCTGCTGGGGCAGGGCCTCGATGGCGTGGTATGCCACCAGCACGCCATGCAAACGCTGCTGGATCGCCGATGGAGGCAGCGCCATCAGCGCTTCATACCCCTCGCCCGGGCTGATCTCTCGCTCGCGCGCCAGCTGGCTGCTGAGCAACAGGATGAAGTGGCTCACGCGCAGGGTCAGTAGCTCGCCGAACAGCTCGGGCCGCTCCTTGATGAGCAGCCCCAGGTACAGCAGCAGCTCCTGCGTGAGCACCCGATCGCGCACGTCGTCTCGGCAGAACGTGTTGATCTTGGCCAGCAGCTCGTGATCGGGGATGGGGTGTGCAATCAGCGACTCGTCGCTGTA
The DNA here is from genome assembly GCA_025937895.1 of Polyangiaceae bacterium. Taxonomy (GTDB): domain Bacteria; phylum Myxococcota_A; class Polyangia; order Polyangiales; family Polyangiaceae; genus SZUA-265. Next base: position 20,209 of record JAICQL010000107.1, read on the forward strand.
GGCACGGCCGACCTGGATGATCTTCTGGCGTACCAGGATGGCGCCCACGGCCAGGTTCAGATCGCCCTCCACCTTGCCCAGCAGGCCCGCCGCGCGGCGTACGATCGCCCACAGCCGGCGGTGCCCCGCCTGCTCGTACACCTCTTCGATCAGGTCGCGCAGGGGCTCGCTGCTGCCGCGCATGCGGATGGGCGCGTCCAGCGACTGCATGCGGCTGAGCGCCGCCAGCAGCTCGATCTGCTCGTACAGGTTGTCGGTCTCCGCCAGCCGCTCCAGCAGCGGCGCCGCGTTGGCGGTGGTGTCGATGGCCAGCTCGGCGGTGGCGTCCAGCGGCCGCTGCGTGCCGGGCTCGGAGAGCACCGTCCTGCGCTTCATGCGCTGCGCCAGCGGCGCGGTCGACAGCTCGAGCCCGCGCAGATCGTCGATGCGCTCGAACGAGGCCGTGGGCATCAGCTCTGCCAGACGCCCTCTCTTGACCGGCACCCCGCCCACGTTGCCGCCGGCGATCTTCTGCATCAGCGCGTAGAAAGAGCTGCGGTCGGCGTCCAGCAGGTTGCGGGTCAGCAGCACCGTGACCGTGGGGCGGCCGGACTGCGTCCAGTTGCGATACAGGTAGGCAAGCTCGCTCTCGAAGCGGCGAACGAGCAGGTCCAGATCGTACGCCAGGAAGAACTCCTGCTGCAGAAAGAAGGAGGCGAGACACACGCCCAGCTCGCCGCCCAGCTTGTACAGGCGGCTGGTGGTCAAGCTCTTCAACGCTCGCGCCGAGCGCCCCGTGAGGCCCAGCCGCACGTTGCTGCCGACCTCGCCGTACGCGCGCTCGATGTCGCTGGGCAGGTGCACGGCCACCGGTGCGATGTCTTCTGGCGTCTCGGTGAGCACACCGTGCTCCGCCAGCTCGCGCTGCAGCGCCGCATCTTCCGCCAGGAACACCACCTGCACCACGGGTGGTGGTGGAGCGCGATGCCGCCGGCGCCCCAGCGGGTCGATGTCGTTCGGCTGCAGCAGGCCATCGCGCAGCATGCGGCCCAGCAAATACAGGCTCTGTGCCCAGACCAGCGGCACGTTCTGGTTGGGCAGACGCGCCTGTGAGCCGGGCGCCGCCTTCTCTGCGGCGATGTTGCTCTCGGGCACATAGTAGAGCTCGGGCAGGAGCTCCAGCCCCCCGCGCGAGACGGTCACCGAGCGCAGGCGCTCGTGGTACTCCGCGGCGCTCTGCAGGTCTCCGCGCAGCTGGCAATCCAGCAGCAGGAAGGCGAAGAACAGCGGCCACTCCGACTCGATGTGCGCGAACTGCTGCAGTTCCTCCCGCTCGTAGTGCAGGCGCCCCTCATCCTCGAGCACCGTCTGGTGGCCGTCGCGCAGGAAGCGCTTCAGCCCATACCGACCGCGCAGGTGCCCCAGCACCTCGCCACGCACGCGCTCGACCAGGGCGGCGTCGTGCATCGCGTACGCCGGGAAGCCGATGATGGAGAGCAGCGCGGCGTCGGTCTCTTTCGTGATGCTCTCGCGCGGCAACATCGAGAGCAAGGTCAGGTTGGCCTGCGCGATGTTGTCCGGCACCACGTGCAGCACCGACTCTTGTGAGCCGCGCGGGCCGAACAGATTGAAGCCCGAGAGCGCCTCCAGAGCGGCCTTGGCCATGCCGACGGAGCTGGCGTTGATCTCCACCGAGCCTCGGTTCAGCTTGTCGCCGCGCTCCCAGATACCGTAGTCCGGCGTGCGGTATGCGCGCTCGATGTAGTAGACGAGGTTCTGGATGAAGTTGACCTCGTCGCGCGTCCAGATGATGGACAGCCCGGAGGTGATCATCTGCGCCAGCATCAGCAGGTACAGCGAGGTGGCGTCGATCTGCAGATGGCCCCAGCCCGTGTCGCTGACCACCAGCCCGCCCGTCTCGGTGTCGTATTTGGCGTGCAGCGCGTCCTTCGGGTCGCGGCTGTACTTGAACGTCTCCACCTTGTTTGCCTGCGCCATCATCGAGCGCAAGAGCCCGCGCATCAGGTGGACGGTGCGGTGCTGTAGCTCGTAGCCGCGGCCGCCGTCGTCATCGAGCGCTCGGTACGCCAGCCCCAGGCCCCAGACGGCCAGGATGCTGTACACGTTGTCGCGGACCCAGGCGTCGCGATAGTCGCCATGGACGGTCACCGCGGTGCTGGCCGGCAACAACCCGGTGACCGGGTGTTGCTTGTCGAGAATCAGCGCCTGGACCTCCCGGTAGTACTCATCCAACAGCGCGCGCAACCGGAGGGTATCCATTCAAATCCCGTTACAATGCCGCTGTTTGCCGGCGCAAGCGCGCGGGCTGCGCACGCTCTCTCGACCGCGCACACGCCGGGAAAGACGCGGGCCGTTTGGCCGGCATCAGGCTTCGGGCGGCTCGGGACGGGGCGTGGGCGGTCGTCTCGACAGCCGCAGCCTGCCCACGGCGCGGCCGCGCACGAGCGAGACGACCTTCACGTCATAGTTGCCGATGCGCACCTCGTCGCCCTTCTGCGGGAGGCGGCCGAGCAGGCTGGTGACGTAGCCGCCCAGCGTGCTGCCGGAGGGATCGGTCACCGACAGTCCGAAGCGGTCCACGGCCGCGGGCAGGGGGATGGAGCCGTTGACGGCGTAGTCGCCCGACTCCAGCTCCACCACCGGGCTCTCGGGGGCGTCAAACTCGTCGGCGATCGGGCCCACGATCTCCTCCAGCGCGTCCTCCAGGAAGGCCAGCCCGAGCGCGGCGCCATACTCGTCGATCACCACGGCCACGTGCGAGCGCGACGTCTGGAGCTTGCCGATCAGCTCCCCCAGCGGGCAGGTGTCCGGCACGAGCACGGCGGGGCGCGCCAGCTTGCGCAGCTCCTCATTGGTGAGGGTGGCGTTGCCGCGGAAGAAAATGTCGCGCGTGTGCACGAAGCCCACGATGCTATCCAGCTCGACCTCGCACAGCGGATAGCGCGAGTGGCCGCTGGTGCGCATCAGGTTCAGGTTGGCCTCGGCGCTGGCGCGCAAGGAGAGCGAGACCACGCTGATGCGCGGCACCAGGATGTGCCGGACCTGCATATCCACGGCGCGCAGCACGTTGTCCACCAGCTCGCGGCCCTGCTCTGGAATGTGGCCGGCCTGGGTCGAGAGCTCGAGCGCCCGCTGCAGCTCGCCGCGGGTGGGCACGACCTCGTGCGCCGGACCGGGAGTGATGCCCACCGTCTGCAGCATGCTGTTGGACACCCAGTTCACGAACATGATCACGGGCCAGAACACGATCGTGAAGGCGCGCAGCGGCAGCGAGATGGCGAGCGACGTGGCCTCGGCGTGGCGCAGCGCCCACATCTTGGGCGCCTGCTCGCCGAGCGTCATGTGAAAGATCGTGATGGTGGTGAAGGCGATCACCAGGGAGAGCCAGCGCAGCGCCGGGCTGTCGGGCTCGACGTGCAGATCGAACCAGGCCAGCGCGCCCGAGACCAGCGTACCCACCGCCGGCTCGCCCAGCGCGCCGAGCACCAGGCTGGCGAGGGTGATGCCCAGCTGGCACGCCGACAGATAGCGATCCAGGTGATCGAGCACGTGCTGCGTGATCTTGGCGGTGAAGCGCCCCTCTTCCGCCAGCTCGACCACGCGCGTGCGGCGCACCGTGACGAGCGCGAACTCCGCGGCGACGAAGAAGCCGTTGACCAGCACGAGTAGCAGGGTCGCACCCAGTCGCCAGCTCACGCCCATCCAGTCGAGCGCGGGTTCGTCCACCATCGGCGTCTTCGTAGCCTAATCGCCACGGTTCGGGCGAGTCACCCGCGTGGCTTCGCTAAGCCAGACCGAAACGCTGCCCGCGGTTCCGCCCAGGAGCGCACGGCGTTCCGCAGCAGCACGTAAGTGAACCTTTCTCGAGCCAGAGAGGGTCGGAGCAGGCCACCCCGGAGCCTGTTCACACTCCGGAAACAATCCAGACGTTGGTCAGATACGTATCCCGCCTGAAGTGAGCACCTAGACATTGTTCCGAAAAATCGGCCCACAATCCGGCTGTCCGTTCCACTCGGAGCACATCATCAACAGGAGTTTTGGGATCATGAAGAGGCTTTGGGTTGCCCTGGTGGCAGTCATAGTCAGTTGCCTAGTGGTCGCCGGCACACCTTCTCTGGTGCTGGCCGAAGAGACTGCGCAAGCCGCGCCCGAGGCCGCGGCAGCAGCACCGGCGGCTGAGCCGGCCGCTGCAGCAGCGCCGACGGCGGCGCCGACCTCGACTGCCGAGCTGGAGCAGCGCGTGGCAGACCTCGAGGCGTACGTGACCAACGGGGCGCGCGGTGACGAGGCCACGAGCAAGATCACGGCTCCTGGCCCCGGCCACAACGGGTTCATGATGGTGTGTGCCGCGCTCGTGCTGTTCATGACCTTGCCCGGTCTGGCGCTGTTCTACGGCGGTCTCGTCCGCTCGAAGAACGTGCTGTCGATCATGGCGCAGTGCATGGGCATCGCCGGTGTGGTGGCGGTGCTCTGGTGGGCCTTCGGCTACAGCATCGCCTTCAGCCCCGGCTCCGCGGTGCTGGGCGGCTTCGACTACCTGTTCCTGTCCGGCGTGGGCAGCACCCCCAACACCAGCTACTCGGGCTGGGTGAGCCAGAGCGTGTTCTCGATGTTCCAGATGATGTTCGCCATCATCACCCCCGCGCTGATCGTCGGCGCGATCGCGGAGCGCGTCCAGTACAAGGCGCTGCTGCTGTTCGTGGTGGGCTGGATGATCATCGTCTACTTCCCGCTCGCGCACATGGTCTGGGGTGGCGACGGCCTGATGAACGGCGCCTGGAACGCCGATGCCTCCATCAAGGCGATCGACTTCGCGGGCGGCACCGTGGTGCACATGTCCTCGGGCTGGTCGGCGCTGGTGCTGGCGCTCATCGTCGGCAAGCGCAAGGGCTTTGGCACGGAGCACTTCGCTCCGCACAGCCTGGTGCTCACCATGATCGGCACCGGCATGCTGTGGGTGGGCTGGTACGGCTTCAACGCCGGTAGCGCGGTCGCGGCCGATGGCGTCGCTTCGCAGGCCTTCATGACCACCACCCTGGCGGCTGCCATCGCCGGTCTGAGCTGGGCGGCGGTCGAGTGGATCGTGCGCGAGAAGCCCACCGTGCTGGGCTTCTGCTCGGGCATCGTCGGCGGTCTGGTGGTGATCACCCCCGCCGCGGGCTTCGTCACTGCCAACGGCGCGGTGCTGATCGGCGTGCTGGCGGGCGTGGTGCCCTTCTACGCCTGCACCACCTTGAAGAACGCGCTGGGCTACGACGACGCGCTCGACACCTTCGGCGTGCACGCGGTGGGCGGCACCCTGGGCGCCTTCCTGACCGGTCTTCTGGCCACGCCGGAAGCCAACAGCAACCTCTTGATCAACCTCAAGCCGGTGCTGGACAGCAACATGCTGTGGCTGGAGCAGCTGAAGGCCATGGGCGTCACCCTGGCGCTCTCAATCGTCGGCACCGCGGCGCTCGGCTACGCGCTGAAGGCCACCGTGGGCCTGCGGCCCTCGATTGAAAATGAGGAAGCTGGCCTCGACGTGAGCGATCACGGCGAGCGCGGCTACCACCTCACCGAGGTCTGATTCCGGTCAGAGCCTCGAGCGGGAGGGGGCGCGAGCGGCGCGGGGCACTGCCCCGCGCCGCAGCGCTTTTGTGGGGCGCTGGTGAGGGGATGGCGGCGCCGAGCTCGCCGGGCGCCAGCCGACAGGCGGGCAGGGGTGGGGCGGGACGCCCGTTTGCCAGAGCCGGAGGCTGCGTTATAGGGATTGCATGTGGATGCAACGAAGCGCGACCCGACAGAACCTCGGCTGGGCAGCGGTGTGGCA
>JAICQL010000016.1 GCA_025937895.1 Polyangiaceae bacterium
CGTCGAGCCAGCGCGTGTGCACACACTTGATGGCGACGAGCCGCGAAAAATCCGCCGGACCTCGCATCAGCGCGACGTACACCGCACCCATGCCGCCCTCGGCGATCTGCGCAAGCAAGGTGTAGCGCCCCACCCGCTCCCCCGTGCGATCGCCGCGGCGGCGCTCCGCGCCGGGCGGCAGCGCCTCCGGCAGCGCGCCGGGAGAGAGCGGTGGCGGTGACGCGGAAGGCGGAAAAGAGGGCGGACAAAGCGACGCGCCCGCCGCCGCAGAGAGCGCGGCGCGCGCGCTGCCCACCGGGGGCTCTGAACGCGGGCCACCCGCCGGAAGCTGCGAATGCGTGCTCGCCGGGAGCTCCGCATCCGCTCCCTGCGCAGAGCTGGACGGCGCCGCCGTGCGACCCGGTGAACCAGCGGGAGCCGTGATCCTCATCCGTCTGTCTTTGCGCTATCTGCGGGCTACAGGGTCCGACTCGCTCGTGCCCTATCCTTTACATGCCGGATGAGGTCTCGACCGATCAGCCGCTTGTGAGCAGGCCGCCGGTTTTCGGTTTTGCGACTTTGCCGCGAGCGCGACGACCAACCCGATCGGCTCCGAGCACTGCCATTTCATCCCAGCAGAGTCCTGCAACAAAGGCAGAATCTCCACCCTTTCTCCGCTCCACATCCGATCTGGAATGTCGTCGCGGCAGACCCCTCTCTCCGCCACATTCCGATCTGGAATGTCTCGCCGACAGACCCCCCCTCTCCGCCCACATTCCGATCTGGAATGTCCCCCGATAGACCCCCTCCTACTCTCCGTTCCCCAGTGAACACCGATTCCGGGTAGCCTTCGTCCAGTGGTCGAGGTGAACCCCAAACACGTCCGCGCCTTCCCGAGCGCGGCGGCGATGGATTGCTGGCTGGCCGCCCATCACGCCAGCGAGAGTGAGCTGTGGCTGCAGCTGTTCAAGAAGAGCTCGGGGCAGCCCACCGTCAGCTACCGGGAGGCCGTGGAGGTGGCGCTGTGCTGGGGCTGGATCGACGGCTTGAAGAAGGCGCTCGATGAGCGAGCTTTTCTGCAGCGCTTCACCCCGCGCCGGCCGCGCAGCATCTGGAGCCAGATCAACCGCGAGCTGGTGGAGAAGCTGATCCGGGAGGGCCGCATGCAGCCGCCAGGGCTGGTGCACGTCCAGGCTGCGCAGGCCGACGGCCGCTGGGAGGCGGCCTATGCCTCCCCGCGCAACGCCTCGCTGCCGCCCGAGCTGAAGGCAGCGATCGAGGCCAACCCGCTCGCGCTCGCCACGTATCGAAAGCTCAACCGCACCAACATCTTCGCGCTCGCATTCCGCTTCACGCAGTTGAAGACCGCCGCAGCTCGCGAGCGCAAGCTGGCCGACCTGGTGGCGATGCTGGCGCGCGGCGAGACCTTGCACCCGCTGTCCTCGCGGCCCTCCCCGGCCGAGTCCCCCGCAACGGGCGCCAAGAAGAAGGCGGCGGCCCGCGCGGCCCCCAAGCGCACCAGACCGCGCGCGCCCGCCGCCAGCGCGAGCAAGTCTCTCGCCCGCAAGAAGCGCGCACCCCGCTAGCCGATCCAGCAGGCATCCCCGAACTCGTGGCCCAGGTACCCCCACGCCTCCGCGCGGGCATGGGCGCGCTCCAGCAGCGCGCGCGGGGCAAATGCCTGCAAGAGAGCGTAGTGGCTCTCGCTGGGATCGTGCATGCCGGTGAGCAGCGCGTCCACCACCCGCCGGCGATGGCCGGGGCCGATGCGCAGTGACGTGGCGCCCTCCCCCGCTGTCAGCGTGCCTCGCTCCAGCGCTCGCCCCTCGAGGGCGCGCACCACGCTGGTGCCCACTGCGGTCACCCGCCTGCCGGCAGCGTGCGCTGCAAACACCGCCTGCACCGTCTCCTCGGGGATGAAGGTCCGCTCCACCAGCGGTAAGGCCGCATCCAGCTCCGCGTCCCCCGTGGCAGAGAGCCCGGCAGCGTGGGTCAACGCCGCCAGCCGCACTCCGCGCTCGCGCAGCGCGAGCAGGCGCGCGCCGTCGAGCGGATAGCCCGCGGACGGCGCCTCCACGGCCCAGGGCCGCGCCGCGTACGCGGTCTGCACGTCCCAGAGCTGCAGCGGCTGCTCGAGATACGAATATTGCACCGGCCGCGCGCTGCGATACAGCGCCGACCAGAAGCGCGCACCCTCATCCGCAAAGCGTACGTGCCACAAGCGCGCGCTGAGCGGCGAGATCGCCGTGACCTGCGCATGCAGCTCGCCCAGGCTGAGCTCGCTGCCGGCAAGTAGCGGCGGCGGCACGGGACGGTGTTCGGTGGGCGTGGTCCAGTCTCCGCTGCCGAAGGCCACCGCGCGCCAGCTGCCGTCGGGCTCCCGTCCCAGCAGGCGCAGCTCGATGGGCTGACGGCTCTCCCTCACATATCCGCGCAGGGCGGCGGGCAAGGTGGCCGCGTCGTTGACCACCAGCAAATCCTCCGGTTCGAGCAAGAGCGGCAGCTCGCTGGCACGCCGATCGGAGATGCTGCCGCTCGGCACGTCGAGCTGCAGCAGCCGCCCGCCGGCACGTTCCGCACGGGGAGCGCGCGCCGGCTTCATGCCACCTCCAGCCGTGCAGCTTCACGACGGCTGCCGGACTCCAGCGCCCCGCGCGCCAGGGAGCCCACGATGCGCGCGGCGATCTCCTCCGGTCGCGCCAGGGTCGCAGGGTCAGCGTCAGGCAGCGCGGCCGCGTGCATGGCCGTATCCATCTCGCCCGGATCGATCGACACGAAGCGCACCCCAGTGCCGGCCAGCTCCGCCGCCCAGCTGCGCGACAGGTGATCCAGCGCGGCCTTCGAGACGCCATACGCTCCCCAGCTCGGGTAAGCACTGGTCGCCGCGTCCGAGCTGATGTGTACCACCAGCCCCTCTCCGCGCAGCAGCATGTTGCCCGCGATGGCCTTGCTGAGCCGGAAGGGGCCGAGCAAGTTCACCTCCAGCACCCGCGCGAAGTCTTCGCAGCTCGTGTCGAGCAAGAGCTTCAGCGGGGTGGGGCCGAGCCAGCTGGCGTTGTGCACCAGCACGTCGATCGGGCCGATCAGCGCCGCAGCGGCGCCTGCGATCGGATAAGTATCTGCCTTCTCGCCCAGATCGGCGGCCAGGCCATGCGCCACGTGGCCCTGCGCCCGCAGCTCCGCCGCCACCTGCTCGATGGCGTCGCGATCGCGCGCCACTCCGACAACCCGCGCCCCGGCTCGCGCAAACTCCGCGAGCAGCGCACGGCCCAGACCGCGACTGGCCCCGGTGACGAGCACCGACTTCTTCTGCAATGACATGAGCTCCATTTCCTCCTGTCACTGAAGCTAAGCAGCGCGCGCCGATAAACTGGCGAGCACGCCAACCTATTGGCAGAATACCAACTCGATGGACGATCTCGCCGAGCGCCTGGCCCGCAACATCCGCACCCTGCGCGAGGCGCGCGGCACCACACAGGCCGAGCTCGCCAAGCTGGCCGGCATCCCGCGCGCCACCTGGGGCAACCTGGAGTCGGGCACGGGCAACCCCACGCTGCAGGTGCTGTACCGCGTGTCCCACGCGCTGCAGGTCTCGCTGGAAGAGCTGCTGGCCGCCCCGCGCGCCAGCGCGCGGTACTACCCCGCAGCTAGCTTGATCGTGAAGCAGCGCGGCAGCGTCACGGTGCGCAAGCTGCTGCCGGATCCGCTGCCCGGCATGGAGTTCGATCGCATGGAGCTGCCGGCGGGCTCCCGCCTGATCGGCGTGCCGCACACGGCGGGCACGCGCGAGTACCTGGTGTGTGAGTCCGGCCAGCTCGTGCTCGTAGCCAGCGGTGAACGCTACGAGCTCGAGCCGGGGGACGTGGTGGTGTTTCGCGGGGACCAGCGGCACTCCTACGAAAACCCGGGCAAGAAGCCCGCCGTGGGATACTCCGCGGTGCTGCTCACGCCCGCGCTCGGCTGAAGCGCGGGCGCACGCGGCACCCGTTTTTTCCCTGCCGCCGCCAGCGGCATGCAAGCGGCGGCCCCCTCGGGCCACCGTCAGAGCGTTGCACCTTCGTTCGTGGAGCGTGGCACCAGCAAAGCAGTGCCAGCGAATGGTTGAGCTGGATCATGCAGGTCAAGGGTCGAGGCGCGGCGGCCCCTGAGCGGCCGCCGCTCGAGAGCCCGCCCGGGCGAAGAGCGCACGAGCAGGCAAGAGCGAGTGAGGGCGGCGCACCGCTGGGTGCGCGCTGCCCGCGCTGGGTTGACGACGGTGCTACCAGCGCCGGATGCGGGGCATCCGGCGCGGCGGGCCGCGGATCAGCGCACGCGAACGCCTGCGAGCTGCAGTGGTCGAGCGTGAACGGCGCGAGCGCGGCCGCCAGTACGCCCTGACGAAGCAACGAACGATGCGGAGAGCAAGCTTGCGAGCGGCAGCGGCCACGCCGCCACCCGCTGCTGCAACAGTGACCGACGAGGTCACCTTGCCGGACAGTGCCACCCTGGCGGTGGCACCGGCGGCTACTTCAGCAGCAGCTACATCACCGGCAGCTACGCAGCTGCCAGCAGCAAGCCCTGCTCAACGCTTGCGAGCGAAACGCGCGCAATCGATCGAGCCAGCGGAAGGGGTACGAGCACCAAACTGCGAAAGCTTCCTGTACATCGTACGTCCTCCTTCCGAATGCTGCGGTACTGTGAAGGACGCGACCGCTCCCGTCAAGTCGCCGGCGATTTTCTGGCCTGGTGGTCAAAGTGTCGCCCGCTGTCGATCCCGCTGGGCCCGGTTCGTCGCACGAATAGAAGCCGGGATGGCACCGACGCCAGCCCAACCAAGAGGAGAACGACGATGCGAGTCATGGTGATTGTCAAGGCGACCAACAACTCCGAGACGGGCCAGCTGCCGAGCCCCGAGCTGCTCGGCGCAATGGGCAAATACAACGAGGAGCTGGTCAAGGCGGGAGTCATGCTCGCCGGTGAGGGCCTGAAGCCGAGCTCGTTCGGCAAGCGAATCGAGTTCCGCGGCGCCAAGCGCAGCGTCGTCGACGGCCCCTTCAGCGAGACGAAGGAGCTCGTGGCAGGTTTCTGGATCTGGCAGGTCAAGTCGATGGAAGAGGCGCTCGAGTGGGCCAAGCGCTGTCCCGAGCCCATGCCCGGTGAAGAGAGCGTACTGGAGCTGCGCCCCGTGTTCGAGGCGGAGGACTTCGCCCCCATTGATCCCACCGGCGAGCACCGCCAGCGCGAAGCCGCGCTGCGCGAGCAGACCAAGGCGCGCTGAGCACGGCCAAGGCGGCGCCGGTGGGGGGCGCCGCCAGCCACGGCGCTGCAGTGTCAGGAGGAGGAGCGCGCTCGCTCCACGCAGCCGGGCGGCACCGCCGCGCGTCACCACACGTCACCACACGTCACATGGGCACTGCGCGCGCCGACTCCGTCACTGCGGCCCCTTGATGAACGCCAGCTCCCGCACGCGCGGCGCGTGCGGATCGCGCGGATAGCGGTCGAGGAAGCGCCGCGCCGCCAGCGCCAGCGCGGCGTGATCGCCCTCTGCCGCCAGCGCCTCGATCGCCACGACCTCCGCGTCCGCGGCCAGCTCGCCGTCAGGGAACTCGGCGCGATAGTGCTCGATCTGCCTCAAGGTGCTCTGCGCCGCGCCGATCGCCAGCGACGCCCGCGCCGCGTCCAGCGCGGCCACTTCGCGCGCCAGGCGCGAAGCGCGCTGCGCGGCCGTGCGCTCCGCGCGCTGGCTCGGTGCACGCGCCGGCTCAGCGTGCGCCGCAACGCCGGCCACTGGCGGCGGCGCGCTCTCGGGGCTCAGCTCCGGCAACGCGAGCTCCGCCACCCGGCGCGGCGGCAATGGCGGCACCAGCAACGCCCGCTCGCTCGCCGCGCGCGACCACAGCGCCACCACGGCGCCGCCCGCCACTACCCCCAGCACCAGCGCGGCCAGCGCCGCACGATACGGAGCGCGCTCGAGCCAGCCGCGCGCCGGCTCATCACCGCGCTCATCACTGCGCTCGTAACCGCGCGGCAAGTCACGCCGCTCGTCACTGCGCGGCACTGGCCTCTCGCCGGGCGGCGCAAGCGCGCCGAGCGCCGCGAGCGCACGCGCGTCGGCCGCCAGCGCGCAAAAGGCCCGCTCGCTGGCCCCGGGCGGCGGCGCATCGTCCGCCGCCGACGCCAGCAGCCGCCGCTCGAGCTCCGCATCATCCAGCTCTGCCAGCACACCAAGGTCCTCGTGATGGCTCATGCGCTCCTCCTCGGCGCCCGCTGCGCGGCGCGCAGGCGCCTGGCCGCCGCCGAGAACTCCTCGCGCGCCCGGCGCAACCGCGAGCCCACCGTGCCCACGGGGATGTGCTCGATCTCGGCGATGGCACGCACATCCAGCCCCTCCAGCTCGAACAGCACCAGCACGCTGCGCAGCTCCAGCGGCAAGCGATCGAGCACCTGATCCAGCAGCGCGCGCGCTCGCGCCTGCTCCAGGCGCTCCTCCGGCGAGGGCGCGCTGTCGCTCAGCTCCAGCCCCTCCAGCTCGTCGTGCGCCGGCCTGCGTGCGTTCTGCCGGAGCTGACCGGCGGCCACGCGCAGCGCCACCCCGTACAGAAACGAGTGCTGCTTGCCCTGCTCGATCTGCGCCAGCTTGCGCGCCGCCACCCAGAACACCTCCTGCGCCGCATCGTCCAGCTGCGCCAGCGGCACACCCAGGCGGCGTAGCAGCCGCCAGATGGACGTGTAGTGGGCCTGAAACAGCGCACGTACGTCCGGGGTGGAGGGGTTCACGATCGCCTAGAAGTGGAAGCCGACACCGACCATGACATAGGCGTTGAACAGTGGAGACTGAAACAGCCGGCTGCCGTCCTCGCGTTCCGCACTGATACGGTTCAGCCACATCTCCCCGCCCGCGCGCAGGTCCAGGTGCAGCAGCCGCGAGAGGTTGTATTGCACGTGCGCCTCCACGTTGGCCGTGGCCAGCCCCTGCGTCTTCTCGCGCGTGGGGCCGCCACGGGTGGAGCGAGTGTTCAGAGCCATGATGCCCACGGTCATGTCCGAGCAGACCTTGAAGATGAGCCCGGCGGGATCGTACGTGAGCGGAGTGCAACCGCCGACACCTGCCTTGATCCCGAGCAGCGATGTCTCGTAGCCGGGCGCGTCGTGCTGCGCCGGCCCGAGCAGGGTCCAGCGCACCCGGAACTCGTTGCCCAGCACGAAGGCTCGCGCGTCGGGGGTCGTGACCAGGTTCGTGCGCGAGATGCTGTAGTCGAGTCGCGGCAATACCACTCCGCGGATCGCACCCAGCTGCACGCCCGCCGACAGGGTGTGCGTGCTGATGTGATCGAGCACCAGCTTGCCGGGCGGCACCAGCACGTCACGGCGCGCCATCACCAGCTGCACGGGCCCGCGCTCCGCGGCAGGCGGCGGCAGTGCCTCCGTTGCCGGCGCTGCGGGAGCTGCGGCTGCCGGTGCAGCGGCGACATCGGTCGGCGCCTCCGGCTCACGCTGCAACGCGATCGCCGTCACCACCGCCAGTGCGTCCCCCACCTCCGCGCAGCTCTTTCCGGACACGTGGCGCGGCTGCGAGTCTCCGGCGCTCGTCTGCACCACCAGGCTACCCGTGAAACCGCTGCCGTCTGGCTCGATGCGCACCCGCAGCCGGCGCGGCTCCAGCTTGCCCACTGCCCGCTCGGCGGCCTCGAGAGAGGCTCCGCGCGCCTCCACCGCGAGCACGAAGCTGCCCTCGTCAGGGCACCCCGCAGGGGCCTGGTAGTCCAGCGCGGCAGGCGCGGCCAGCGCGGCAGGCGCGGCCAGCGAGAGCGACAGGGCAGCAAGAGGGGAGAGAGACGACATCCACGAGCGAGTCACCCTGGCTAATGGTGCGCCCCTGCGCTCCGTGATCACGAAAAGCGACGCCGTTCTGTCGCCGCCCTCTTTCCCGCTGGCGAGCGCGCCCCGAGCCGGCGCTTGCCTGCCGCCCCGGGCCTCTGTTAGCTGGCGCTGATGCCCGCCTATGCCGCCCTGCTGCGCGCCGTCAACGTCGGCGGCACCGGCAAGCTGCTGATGACGGAGCTGCGTCGCCTGTGTGAAGAGGGCGGGCTGCAGGACGTCACCACCTACATCCAGTCCGGCAACGTCGTCTTCCGTTCTCCGCGCTCCGAGGCGGGCGTGAAGAAGCTGCTGGAGAAGGCGCTGGCGGAGAAGCTGGGCAAGCCCGTCGGCGTGCTCGTGCGCCAGGCCGAAGAGCTACGCAGCCTGCTCGAGCAGAATCCCTTCCCCGGCGCCCCCACGAACCGCGTGCTGGTGTTGTTTCTGGACGAGAAGCCGCCGGCGTCCGCCCTGAAGCAGGTGGTGGCGCCAGACGGAGAGGAGGTGCGCGCGGGCGGGCGGCACATCTTCATCCACTATCCGCAGGGGCTGGGCCGCAGCAAGCTGAAGCTGCCGCTGACCCAGGTCGGCACCGCGCGCAACCTGAACACCGTGGCCAAGCTGATCGCGCTGCTCGAGCGCCTGGGCTGACCCGAGTGCTAGTCCGCGGGGTGCGTCTGCATTGACACCAGGTGCGCGTGCACCACCCGTCGCGCCGGCGCGCCGATATCCGTGGGATCCCCCGCCAGGGAAAAGATCGTCAAGCTCAGCCCCACCACCGGGATCTTCACTCGCGGATCGCTCGTCGGCTGGTACGTCTCCAGCACGATCTTCGGGGTCAGCAGCGAGATGCGCGTGGAGCGATCGCCTTGCCCTGCTTTCAGCTCCTGCCCGAACAGATCGATCGCCAGCCCCGGGTCGGCGCCGCTCGGCAGCTGCTCGCGCGAGTCGACCTTCAGCTGCAGGGTCACGCCGCCCGTGCCCGAGGGGATGCGCAGCTTCTTGCCGCGCAGGCTGCGCAGCAGCTCCGCTGCAACGGCGTTCCAGCCGCGCGTGTCACCGCCCGCCTCCGCCAGCTCCACGTGCACCACCTCGCCGCTCGCATCGGTGCGCAGCGAGAGCAACGCGCTGGTGTTGGGGCGGGTCGAGCTCTGCATCACCAGCTCGATCACCTTCGCCACCGCCGGACCCTCAGGACCCAGCCCCAGCTCCTGATCGCGCTTCGCCAGGCCCTCGCGCAGCACGTGATCGATGCGGCGGCCCAGCGCCGCGCGCACCTCCGCGGCCGTGGGCGCGGCAGGCGGCGTCAGGAACGGATTCTTGCCGATACCCAGCTGCTCCAGCGAGAGCGTGGGCCCGCGCGCCTCGCCCGCCTGCTCTGCTCCCTCTGCCTCGCTCTCCCCCTCGCCGCCCGGGAGCGCTGCCACGTCACTGCCGGAGCTGACAGCGCCGCTGGGTGGGTTTGGGGCCGCGCCCGACGCCGCACGGCGCAGCGCGGCCAGGCGCGGTTGCCGCGCGCGAGCGGCCGCGGGCGAAGCGCCCCGGGCGGCGCCGGCAGTCGGCTCCACGGCGCTCGAAGCCGCCGCGGCCCCCGGCGGCTGCACGGCACTCGGCGCCTCTGGCAGGGCCATGGGCTCCGCATCGAGCCAGTGCAACGGCTCCGTCAGGGCCGTTCGCGGCGCGGGCGGCGGCGCCCAGAGCCCGCGCGCCGCCAGCGCCGCAACGCCGAGCGCAGAGCCGTGCAACCCGAGCGCGAACAAGACCCCGAGCGGCAGCGCGCGCCGCGGGGCGCCGCGCAGCGCCCGTCCCGCCTGCGAGCCCTGCGGCGCCTTCATGCGTCGCAAGCCTGCCATGCCGGATCGGCAGCTTCCAGGCGCTGGCCCGCGGCGTCGAGGATCACCTCGCGACAGCGCCGGAGCGCGCTGCGCGGGACAGCACCGGAGCGGCACAGCTCCGCGCCAGGCCTGCTCTGGCGCACAGGGGTAGCGCGGCCGGTACTGACTCTGACTTTCACTTGCATCCACGGACCGACATGTTAGGCGGGGGCATGTTCGCTCCCCGCGCAGCTCGCCGGCTCGAGCTGTGGCGCGCTGCGCGCGCCCTCGGGTTGCTGTGTTGCACCAGCGCTTCACCGCTGCTGGCCCAGCAATCCCCCGCCGCTCCGACCGCACCCGCGCCAGGCACCCAGCCTGCTCCCACCCAGGCCCCCAGCACACCGTCGGCGGCGGAGCAGCCGGCTGCTCCCGACGGCAGCGCTTTGCCCCCCGAGCAGACGAGCGAGCTGGAGCCGCTCGGTGAGAGCCCAGTGGCGGAGCCCGTGTTCGAAGCGGAGGCGGAGGCGGTGGAAGGCGAGCTCGGCGCAGCCGAGCCCGTGGAGACCGAGCTGGTCGAGGGCGATCCCGTGGAGGTGACGGTGGTCGGCGCGCGGGTGCGGCGCGCCCCCGGCGCCGTGCACCTGCTGCCGGAGCAGACGCTGAAGCGCTACGGCTACGATGACGTGCACGCGGCGCTGCAGCTCGTGCCGGGCGTGTACGTGCGGCAGGAAGATGGCGTGGGGCTGCGCCCCAACATCGGCATCCGCGGCGCGCTCAGCGATCGCAGCAAGAAGATCACCCTGCTGGAGGATGGCGTGCCGTTTGCGCCGGCACCCTACTCCGCGCCCGCCGCTTATTACTTTCCGATGCTGCCGCGCATGGTGCAGCTGCGGGTGATCAAGGGCCCCGCCGCGATCAGCCACGGCCCGCAGACCATCGGCGGCGCCATCGACTTCATCAGCCGCCCCATCCCCAGCGCACCCGAGGGCATGCTGGACGTGGCCTTCGGGCAATACGGCTACGCGCGGCTGCACGGCCACGCCGGCATGAGCGATCAGAGCGGCAACGGCTTTCTGATCGAGGGCGTGCACCTGCAGAGCGACGGCTTCAAGCGCCTGCCCAGCGAGCAAGACACGGGCTTCTATCGCAACGAGTGGACGTTCAAGGGCCTGCACGACTTTGACCCGTCCTCCCCGATGGTGCATCAAATCGGGCTGAAGCTGACGTATTCGGAGGAGGTCTCGAACGAGACGTACCTGGGGCTCAGCGACGCGGACTTTCGCCGGGAGCCGCTCGGGCGCTATCCCGCCTCCGCGCTGGATCGCATGAGCTGGACACGCACCAGTGTGGTGCTCTCCCATCGCATCGAGCCCACGTCCCGCCTCTCCATTCACACGGACGTGTACCGGCACGACTTTCAGCGCGCGTGGCGCAAGGTCAACCACTTCCGCGGCGCCGATCTGTTCCAGGTGCTCAGCAACCCGGACACCCCGCAGAACTCGCTGTACCTGTCGCTTCTGCAGGGCAACGCGGACGCCAGCTCCTCGGCGGAGGCGCTGTACATTGGCCCCAACGAGCGGCAGTTCGTGTCGCACGGCGTGCAGAGCCGATTCAAGCTGGAGCTGGACACGGGCCCGCTGGCACATCGCATCGAATACGGGCTGCGCCTGCACGAGGACCGCATCGAGCGCCGTCACTCGGAGGACGCCTACGCGCTCGTGGGCGGGCGCTTGCTGCCCGAGGGTAGCCCGACCCTGGTCACCGCCTTCAACGAGGCCTCCAGCCAGGCGCTGGCGTTTCACGCGCTGGATGCCATCAGCGTCGGGCCATGGACGCTCACGCCCGGTCTGCGCGTGGAGCTGATCCGGTCCAGCTTCACCGACAAGATCGCGGGCAGCGAGCAGGGCAGCGCCACGCAGGTGCTGCTGCCCGGCATCGGCAGCTTCGTCACCCTGGTGGATAACCTGGGCTTCCTGGCGGGGGTGTACCGCGGAATGAGCCCGCCGCCGCCCGGGGCAGAGCCGCAGATCGATCCGGAGATCAGCCTCAACTACGAGGCGGGGCTGCGCTATCAGGAGCGCGGCCAGCGCGCGGAGCTGATCGGCTACTACAACGACTACGACAACCTCACCGATGTGTGCACGTTCTCCACCGGCTGCGTGAACGAGAACCTGGATCGTCAGTTTGAAGCGGGCCGCGCTCGCATCTACGGGCTGGAGGCTGCGCTGGAGACGGAGCTGCGCTGGCAGCAGGTGCGGCTGCCGCTGAGCGCCAGCTACACGCTCACCCAGACGGAGTTCCTGGAGAGCTTCGAGTCGCAGGATCCGATCTTCGGCAGGGTCAGCCGCGGCGATGAGATGCCGTACGTGCCGCGCCACGAGGGGCGGGTGAACGTGGCGGTCGAGCTGGAGCAGGTGGGCGGCTACGTCTCGGGCAGCTATGTGTCGCGCATGCGCGAGCAGGCCGGCTCCGGACCGCTCGACGAGGCCCTCACCACCGATGCGCTGTTCACCCTGGACGTGGGCGCACACTACCAGCTGCCCGAGCCGCGCCTGCGGCTGTACGCTCACGTGCGCAACCTGCTGGACGAGCACGCGCTGGTCTCGCGCCGCCCGTACGGCGCTCGACCCAACGCGCCGCGCTGGCTACAGGTCGGCGCGCAGCTCGAGTTCTGAGCGGCGCCGCAGCGCGGGCGCCGGCTCGGGCGGGGCGGGCAAGATCCAGCTCGCGGGGGCCAGGCCGGTGCTCACCTGGGCCAGATCCACGTCGGGCGCGATCAGCCGCTGGCGGCGCCGCCCGTTCAAGCTGGCCCAGGCATCCGCGTACACCTGCACGGGCCCGAGCCCGCGCGCGGCAAAGTCATCCCGCACGTGCCGCGCCAGCTGCGCAATCAGGTCGGGCTGCGCCGACATCTCGCGCACCTGCAAGGGAGTCAAATAGCGCGCCGGGCTCACCTCGTATTGCTTGCCCTGACGATCCAGCACCCGATAGCTGACGCTGCCGTTCTTCTCGCGCACCATCACCCGCCAGGAGAAGCGCATGCCCTGCTCGTGCCAGCGCACGTTGCCGCCGTACGCCAGGAAGCGCAGCGGTAGCAGCAGCTGCAGCGCACAGTAGGCCAGCGCCAGCGCCAGCGCGAAGCGAGGAAGTTGCGGCCCGCCAGGGTGGGCCTCAGCCGGTCTGCCAGCGGCGCTCTCCCCCTCGCCGGTCACCCGGCGCCACAGCCGGCGGGGCCATTCCGGCGGGAAAAACACCAGCGCCGCTGCGCTCATGATGACCGGGAACAAACCGATCGGAAACAGCACCGACGTGAGCGCATGAAACCCCAGCAGCACGGCGTACGCTGGCAGCCGGGTGCGGCCCCAGCTCAGCCAGAGCACGATGCTGGAGTCGAAGAGAAAACCAGCCCAGCTGAAGGCGAGCGGCGCCCACGCTTGCTGGAAGAGCGAGCCGAGCAGCGGAAAGTCGGCCCGCGACGAGAGCCAGATGCCGAGCGGCTGCGCGTCGAGCAGCCAGTCGCCGTGCAGCTTGGCCAGGCCCGCGAACACGTACACCACAGCCACCTGGAAGCGCAGCAAGAGCAGCCAGAAGGCAGGCACAGACCGCGCCACGAGCGCGGTAGGCTCGCCGGCAAGCGACGTCGCCTCGGAGCTGCGCGCTCCGCGCCAGCGCCGCCAGAGCTGCGACCACGTGCCCACCTGCCCCGCGGGCGAACACGCCAGCAGCAGCCCGAGCAGAGCCGCCAGGTAGTAGTGGTTCAGGTACGTGGCGACGTCGAGCGTCTGCACGTAGACAAAGCCGGCGAGCAGCAGCCAGGCGCTCCAGCGGAACCACATGCCCAGCGCCACCAGCAGCCCCAGCAGCACCAGCGCCCCGAACAGCGCGTGCAGCAGTGGGCCCGGCAGCTCGCCCAACCAGCCCAGCCCCCAGTACTTGAAGTGGAAGCGCGGCTCGACGAAGAAGCGATCGACCCAGCCGTAGTACAGAAAGCGGCCCGCGCTCACGCTCAGGATCAGCCCGTAGGCGACGCGCAGCGCGATCAACCAGTCCGGCGCCACGGGCTCGAGCAGCCGGCGCCGAGCTTCGCTCTGTCCTCTGGCTTCGCTGTGCGCTTTGGCTTCGCCGTGCTCTCTGGCTTTGGGTTGCCCCGCTGCCTCCGCCGGCAGGGTCACCGGCATCGTCACGGGGCCGCCGTGACGATGGGGCTCAGTCATTGTCGCCTTCGCTGGTGGCCGGCAGCTCCAGGTTCAGCACGGTAACCAGCTCCGTCTTGAGATCGTCCGTCACGGCCTTCACCGCCGTGTGGATGGCGAGCACGCTGGCGCGATCTTGCACCAATGCCTGCGCCAGCGAGCCCTGCACCCGGTCCAGTGCCAGCTCGATGCCGCCCAGGTTGCCGACCATGCGCTCTGCCAGCTCCCCGGCGCCCACGTCCCGCAGCCAGTCGTCAAAGCCCACCCCTGCGTAGTCCGCGCCGCAGCCCTGGAACAAACGCCGGAAACCGACCACGTTTTCGCGCAGGTGTGACAGCGAATAGCTAGTGAAGCGCGACTCCACCGCGTCCGGACAGGCCGTGGCCGAGCACTCCGGAGTGAGCCCCAGCGGGGTGGCCAGCTTGTAGTCCTTCAGCTCCAGATCCAGGTAGAAGAGCGCGTTGCTGATCGCGTTCAGCACCTGCTGCTCGCTGCTGAATACAGGGTTACCGGGGCCGCTCTCGGTGAACCGAGTGCGAAAGCCGTCGCGCCACGCGCCCAGCAGCTGCTGGGCGCGCGTGTTCAGATCCACGGCCACCTCGGCCGCGTAGGCGCGCCGCCGCGTCTGCAGCTGCTCCGCGGACAGCGCCGCCCAGCCGCCGCCAGCGTTGATGCTGGCAAAGGCCGAGCAGCGATTCTGCGTGCTGCTGTTGAACAGCAGGTACTCGAGCGCGCCCAGGGTGCGGCCCGTCACCGGAGAGATCGCAAAGTCTACGCCGTGGAACTCGGGGGTGGCGTAAGCCTGGCTCACCGTCTGCTCGTCCACCTTGCACTCGGCGCGCACGGGCCAGGCGTAGATCAAGTCGCGCAGATCTTGCCCGCCGGGCTCACCGGAGCGCGCGGCGGGACCAAAGCGAAACAGCTCGGCGCGCTGCCAGCTGGCCATGGCGCTGGCAAAGCTCTGCTGCGCGTCGGTCTGACGCTGTGTACTGGGCTCGTCGCGGTAAGCGCTGGTGGCGCTCACCAGCGCCCGCGCCGCGCTCTCGAACGTGCAGTAGTGCCAGACGGCACAGTCGGCGCTGGCCGCGATCAGCTGCGCCTTGCTGAAGGCTCCGCTGCTCGCGGCAGGCGCCGTACACTCCGCCGCGTCCGGCGGCGAAGCCGGCGGCGGCGTGGCACTGGAGCCCGCCGAACCGGTCGAACCCGGCACTTCGGGCACCTCCACTCCGCCCGGCGCTGGCGACCCCGCGCCACCGGGCGCAGGTGCGCCCGGCGCCGCGGCACCGGGTGCAACCGGCAGCGCCGGAGCGCTGCCGGTGTACACGATCTCCGCCGGAGCCGGCTTGCGGCAGCCGCTCGCCACGAGCGCCAGCCCGAGAGCGGCGCTGAACAGCTCGACTCGCCGCACCATCATCCTCACTCGCCGATCGGCACGATGGCGAGCACACCGTTGCCGTTGGGCAACCCCGTGCCGGTGGCGTAGCCCGCTGCAGCCAGCACCCTGCCGCTCGGCGAGACCGCGACGCTGAAGAACTCCTCGTTGTCGCCGCCGAAGTCGTACGCCTTGTGCACGGCGGGATCGAAGTTGCGCGCGGGGGCGCCGTCCTTCTCCAGCAGCAGCAACATGGCGTCTTTGTTCGTGCCCAGGGTGGTGGCGGCGCCCGCGTACAAGATGCGGTCGTCGTCCAGCGCGACCACGTCGCGGCCGCGATCCTGCGCGTCACCCGGGTTGTACGCCACCGCGCCGCCCAAGCCCCAGCTCGGATCCGGCGTGCCGTCGGGCCGCACGCGGAACGAGACCATGTCGAGCAGCTCGGCGCCGCCCGCACGCTCCACGTCCACGTTGCCGTAGCCGGTGGTCACGAAGCTGCCATCGGACTGGACCGCCACGCCGTACGCCTCCGCCATGCCCGTGGCGAAGGGCGCCAGGCGCACGATGCCGTCGCCAGAGAACGAGGTGTCCGGAGTGCCGTCGTCCAGCAGCTTGAGCAGCACGATCTGGTTGCGCCCGGCCACGTTGGTGTAGCCGCTGGCCACCACGCCGCCGCCCGGCAGCACCCGCCCGAAGCGCGAGTTGTCGTTCAACGCCGGCGTGCTCGCGCCGTTCGGGATGTCGAAGCTGAACGCGCCGCCCGTGCCGAAGGTGGTGTCCAGGGTGCCATCGGGGTTGAGCCGCCAGACGTAACGATCTTGATCGGTGCGCGGGGTGGCCGCGTCGTCGGGGTTCGTGGCCGTGCCGTGACCGAACACGTAGATGCGATCGCTGCCGTCGACCTCGACGCCCCAGGCCAGCTCATTGGTGCCGTTGCCGGGGTTGAGCACGGTCACGCCCTGCGTGCCGAAGGTCAAATCACGGGCCCCCGCTGCATCCAGCCGGAACAGCTGGATATCGATCGGGGTGGCCGTGCTGGGCGCGGCGTCGCTCGGATCTTCGGCCCGGCCCACCACCACCAGCCTGCCGTCGGACTGCAGCGTCAGGTCGCGCGCCTCCTCGTTGCTCGGATCGGCGGTGGTCACCGTGTCGCTCAGCGGAGTGCCCGTGTACGGCGAGAAGTCCACCAGCACGCGGCCACCTTCACCGAAGGTCGCGACCGGCGCGCCCGTGCTGTCGAACTTGGCGATCAACATCGAGCGGTTCTCGCCCAGGCCATTGCCCAGGTAGCCGACGGCGTACACGTTGTCGTCCGCGTCGATGGTGACGCCATGGAAGCGATCGTCTTGCTCGGCGGAGACACCGTTCACCGTCACGCCGTCACCCCAGTATTCAACCGGCTCGGGCGGAGTGGTGGGCTCGGTCGTCTCACCGTCACCGGGCTCGCTTGGCTCGAGGCCGGCGCCGTCCGGGTTGCCCTCGCTGCCCGAGGGCGTGCCGCTCGTCCCCGTACTGGAGCCGTTGCTGCCGGTGTTCGAGCCAGTATCGTCGGGGCGCTCGCCACCCGAGCCCTCCGGATCGAGCTCCAGGTCCTCCTGACCGAGCACGGTCTCGTCGTCCGTCGCGCAGCCGCCAAGCAGCGCCACGAACACACCGATCGCAGTTAAATGATGAAAGTTATTGTACTTTGCCACAGTCCCTGCCTCGCCCTACAGGCGCGCTCAGAGGTTGATAACGAAAATGAGAATCAACCCAGTAGCGGAATGCCGTGCGGACGACAACGACAACACGTGCTCAGTACAAAGTGGAACGGGCCTGTGACAATGCGCGCGAGCCCCTGAGTACGTTTGTCCCAGCTGCCCGCCAGAACCGGGGCGGCCGGGCGTTGCTCCAGTGGAACGGGGCGGCCCGGAGGAGCAGTACGAGGCCTCAGACGCCGGGCAGGGCGCCGCTGCCGCGCTCCAGCGGCGCCGTGGCCTGGCTCAAATACTCGACGACGGCAGGGTCGTCCGCGATCAGCGGCGCGAGCACGCTGCGCACGCGCTGGTGATAGCTGTCCACGAGCTCGCGCTCCTCCGCGGTCAGCAGCCCCACGTCGATCAGGCGCCGCTCGTACGGCGCGAGGGTCAAGGTCTCGAAGCCCAGGGTGGTGCGCTCCGCGCCCGCGGGCTGCGGCGCCACCTCCACCACGACGATCAGGTTTTCGATGCGGATGCCGAAGTGCCCCGGCTTGTAGTAGCCCGGCTCGTTCGACACGATCATGCCCGGGCGCAGCGCCACGTCACTGTGGCGCTTGCTGATCGAGTGCGGGCCCTCGTGCACGGAGAGAAAGCAGCCCACGCCGTGGCCCGTGCCATGATCGAAGTCGACGCCGTCGTGCCACAGGAACTGGCGCGCGAACGGATCCAGCTGGCTACCCGTGGTACCCGCCGGAAACTGCGCGCGCGACAGCGCGATGTGGCCCTTGAGC
Organism: Polyangiaceae bacterium; assembly: GCA_025937895.1. Taxonomy (GTDB): domain Bacteria; phylum Myxococcota_A; class Polyangia; order Polyangiales; family Polyangiaceae; genus SZUA-265. Next base: position 17,665 of record JAICQL010000016.1, read on the forward strand.
ACCTGCGTGTAACGCCGGCGCATCTCCGCGCTGGGCTCACCGATCACGGTCACCCGCGTGATGTCGGTGGTGCCGTCGAGGTACTGGCCGCCGCTGTCCACCAGGTACAGATTGCCGGCCGCCAGCTTGCGCGCCGTCTCGCGCGAGGCGCGGTAGTGGGGCAGCGCCGAGCTGGGTCCAAACGCGGAGATGGTGTGAAAGCTCGGGCAGCGGTAGCGCTCACCCCGAGCGCGCAGCTCCCCCAGCTTCTCCGCCACCGTCCACTCGTCATGACCGCCGGGCGCCTCGCGCTGAAACCAGGCCAGGTAGCGCACCACCGCCGCGCCGTCGCGCACGTGCGCGGTGCGGATCGCCGCCAGCTCCGCCGCGGTCTTGCAGGCCTTGCTCAGAGTGCAGGGATCCGCGCCCAGGTCCACGTGTGCGCCCGCCCCGCGCAGCTGCTCCACCAGCCACTCGCTGGCGCTCAGCCGATCCACACGCACCCGCGCGCCGGACAGCTGGCGCAGCGCCGCGGGCAAGTCCTCGGGTGCCGCCACGGTGAGCGCGCTCTGCTCCGCCAGGTAGGCGCGCACGTCCGGGCCCAGCTTGCTCGGATGCATGAACAGGGTGAGCGCGCCGCTCGCACGGAGCAGCGCGCGACCCAGCGCAAACGGCGTGGTCTCCAGATCCTGACCGCGGATGTTGAGCAGCCAGGCGAGGCTGTCCGCCGCCGAGACCACCAGCGCGTCCAGCTTCTCCTCCGCCAGCTGCTGCGCCATGCGCGCGCGCTTGCTGGCGGAGCTCTCGCCCGCCAGGCTCTCCGGGTACAGCTCGACCAGGCCGAGCGGCTCCGCCGGGCGATCCGCCCAGATCGCGTCCACCAGGTTCGTGTCCAGGGGGGTGAGCAGCGCGCCGGCCCGCTGCGCGGCGGTCTTGAGCGCGTCCAGATTGCCCGGCGTGTGCACGCGCGGATCGTAGCCGACCCGCTCGCCGCTCTTCAGCGCTTGCTCCAGCCAGGTAGAGGGTGGCGCCTGCAACAGGTGATGGTGCTCCCAGAGCGGAGGCGGCGATTGCTCGAGCGCCTGCTCCGTGTAGCGGCCATCCACGAACAAAGCAGCCCGCTCCCGCCCCACCACGGCCACGCCCGCCGAGCCCGTGAAACCGGTGAGCCAGGACAGCCGCTCCCCCGAGGGCGGCACGTACTCCAGCAGGTATTCGTCCGAGCGCGGCACGATGAAGGCCGCCAGATCGCGCCGCGCCAGCTCCGCGCGCAGCGCCTGCACGCGCGCCGCGCGCTCGGCACTGCCCGCCACGGACGCCGTCACGGCCACAGCGCCACTCCTTCGAGCCCTGCGCTCTCCGGCAACCCGAACATCAGGTTGGCGTTCTGCACGGCTTGCCCGGCGGCGCCCTTGCCCAGGTTGTCGATGGCGCCGAACGCCATCACCAGCTCGCGCTCCGGGTCACAGGCGTAGCTCACGAACACATTGTTCGAGCCGTACGCCCACTTGGTGTGCAGCGGCTTGTCGCTGACCCGCACGAAGCTGCGGTTCGCGTAGTACTGGCGCGCGGCCGCCAGACACTCCTCGGTAGTGGCCTTGCCCCGGCAATAGATGGTTGCCAGGATGCCGCGGGTCATCGGGATCAAGTGCGGCGTGAACACGAAGCGGCGAGCGCTGCCCGCCAGCTTCTGGATGGTCTTTTCGATCTCGGGCATGTGCACGTGCTTCAAGAGGCCGTAGGCAGACACGTCCTCGTTGCACTCGGCGTAGCTGAACTTGGCGTCACCGCCGCCGCGGCCCGCGCCGCTCACCCCGGTCTTGGCGTCCACGATGATGCCGTCCGGCTCGATCAGGCCACGCGCCAGCAGCGGCGCCAGCGGGGTCAAGGTGGCGGCGGGGTAGCAGCCCGGGTTGGCGATGCGGCTCTGCCCCCGAATCTGCTCCGGCCACACGTCGGCGAGCCCGTACGTCCAGCCCTCCACGTAGCGGTGGTCGCCGCCGATATCGACGATCTTGGTGCGGGGCGAGAGCTGCGCGAGCGGCGCCTTCGACTCGCCGGTGGGCAGCGAGGCAAACAGCAGGTCCAGCTCCGGCAGCTCGCCGGGGTGAAACTTCTGCACCACCAGGTTGCCCAGCGCGCTCGGCAGCCCCGGATAGCGCTGCGACAGCGCCTGCCCGGCGCTCGACTCACCCGCCGCATACACGACGTGAAACTCGGGATGAGCTGCACAGAGGCGCAGCGCTTCACCCCCGCCATAACCGCTGATCCCGACGATGCCAACACGAATGCTCATGAGTCGATGCTCCTGTCGGCGCGCAGTCTAGTGTCCCCTTCCCGAAGTAACAATCCCGCCGGGCGAAGTGCTGCTGGCGCGTGAGCAGCGCCGCCGGCGCTGGCACCGGCCTCAGCGGATGGATGTGACCGCAGCCCAGCGTCGGCTCGAGCGCGACGACTCTGGCTCGCCGAACCCGCGAAAAAAATTTGGCGTCCCCTATCTTTTCGGAGGGCGCCTGCGTCTCAATGGCGCGATGAGCGAGCCCTTCGAGCCCACCGAGACCGAGCTGCCTGCCGTGGTGCGCGGCTCCTGGCATCGATTTCTCGATACTTACGAGCCACTGCGGCCGGAGCTGTACCGCTATTGCCGCCAGCTGACCCGCAATCCGTGGGACGCGGAGGATCTGGCGCAAGACGCGCTGCTGCGCGCGTTTGCGACGCTCGGCCAGCTGGGAGAGGCGCCCGTACGCCCGCGTGCCTGGCTGTTCCGCGTGGCCTCCAACCTGTGGATCGACCGCCTACGCCGGCGCCGTCCGGAGCAACCCTTGCAGGAAGAAGCAGCGCGAGCGACGGCGAGTCATCCACTGGCGGCGCGCGAGGCGGCGGGCACGTTGCTGGTGCGCCTGTCGCCGCAAGAGCGGGCAGCGCTCGTGCTCAAGGATGCCTTCGAGCTGTCGCTGGAGGAGATCGCCGAGGTGCTCTCCACCACCACGGGCTCGGTCAAGGCCGCGCTGCACCGCGGGCGGGGCAAGCTGCTCGAGCCGCAGCCGGAGCCAGAGCGCGTGCCCGCACCCGGGGTACTCGATGCCTTCTGCGCCGCCTTCAATGCGGGGGATCTCGATCGACTGACGGCGCTGTTGCTCGACAGCGCGGTGGTCGAGGTGGTGGGCGCCACCACGCAGTACGGTCCCGAGGCAGCGCGGCGCACGGTGCTCAGCGGCATGTTGTTCGGCAGCCGGCGCATGGCCAGCGCGGACCGGGACGGCGGGATCGAAGCGCGCTTCATGCAGGGCATCTTGGCCTTGCCCCCCCGGGTGGAGGCGCGCGAGCACCGTGGCGAGTGGCTGCTCTTGCACTGGTATCGACACCAGGATGGGGAGTTCGTGCGCGCCATCACCCGGGTCGAGCCCGATGGCGAGCAGGTGGCGCGCCTGCACAACTACTTCTTCACCCCCGACTTCATCGCCGAGCTCTGCGCCGAGCTGGCAGTCCCGTTCCGCTCCAATGGCTACCGCTGGTGGCTCTCGAGCAAGCAATGCTGAGCGCGCGCTATCTTTTCGAGCCCAGCTCCCGTCTCTCCCACATGAGCCGACGCTTCGCACGCAGGCTGTTTCTCGGGCTGAGCCTGGCGCTCACCGGCACGTCTCACGCCGGCTGTGTGAAGCAGCCCAACCAGCGCAGGGATTTGCACATGGCACAGAATGATTCGGCACCCAGGACCGGCTACGCCCCGGTCAACGGCATCAGCATGTATTACGAGCTGCACGGCACGGCCCCCGGCGTACCGCTCGTCTTGCTGCCCGGCGGCGGCTCCACCATCGAGGTCACGTACGGCGAGCTCTTGCCGCTGCTCGCCCGGCAGCGCACCGTGCTCGCTCTGGAGGAGCAAGGCCACGGCCGCACCACACAGCGCGACGCGCCCATCCGCTTTGACACCTCCGCGGACGACGTGGCCGCACTGCTCGAGCACCTGCAGATCACACGAGCCGACGTCATGGGCTTTAGCAACGGCGCCAGCGTCGCGCTGCAACTCGCGCTTCGCCATCCGGGCAAGGTGAGAAAGCTGGTCTTCGCCTCTTCCATGACCAAACGCAGCGGCGCGCCAGCCCAGTTCTGGGACTACATTGCCAGCGCCGATTTCTCCAGCATGCCACAGCCCTTGAAAGACGCTTTCCTGAAGGTCAACCCCGACCCGCAGAAGCTGCGAGCCATGCACGACAAGGACCTCGAGCGCATGCAGAGCTTTGTCGACATCCCCGACGCCGACGTGCGCTCCGTACAGGCGCCCACCCTGATCCTGGCCGGCGATCGCGACGTGCCCACCCCCGAGCACGCCATCGAGCTCTCCCGCCTCTTGCCCCACGCTCGCCTCCTGCTCCTCCCCAGCGGCCACGGCGATTATCTCGGCGAGCTGCTCTCGACCTACCCGAGCGAGCGCTATCCGGAGCTCACGACAGGGTTGATCGAGCAGTTTCTGGACGCGCCCGCGGAGCGCCCCTGAGCCCCACGACGGAGGCTCGCGCATGGGTCACTCGGCGCTACACAGAGCCCTCCACAATCAACGCCACCCGCGCCCGGCTCACAGCCGTCCCTGGGGTCGTCGACGCAGGTCAGCCCTGCCGGGCACGGACGGCCCGCCAGCGATCCACACGCATGCGAAAGCGGACCGGCCTCTGGTAGGCTATATCGCCCTGGTCCATGCGCTCAAACCCTGGCGTACTCGTGCAGTCCAGCGGAAACGAGTGACTGCGCCATCCTCATAACTCTACAGCGGGTGGTGTGGCAAACGCGCGGCCTCGAGCGCCGACAGCTCGCACGGGTGGGAATGGCGCAGGCCAGGCAGTAATATCGACAGTCGATATGGCAGACCTCGAAGTGCCGGTGCTGGTGGTCGGTGGCAGCCTGGTGGGGATGTTCATGGCGGCCTTGCTGGCGCGGCAGGGCGTGAAGGCGCTGGTGGTGGAGCGGCACGGCAGCACGGCGATCCATCCGCGCGCGGCGTTCGTGTACCAGCGGTCCATGGAGGTGGTGCGCGGCCTGGGCGCGGAGCAGGCGGTGCGCCAGCGCTCGTTTCAGCAGTTCGAGCCGGACGGCGCGATCCTCTCGGTGGAGAGCATCGCCGGGGAGGAGCTGCACCGCGACGTGCCGCACATGAACGAGGGGGTGCGCGAGCTGAGCCCCTGCGAGCGCCTGTTCATCAACCAACAGGCGCTGGAGCCCATGATCAAGGCACGGGCGGAGGAGCTGGGTGCGGCGCTGCGCTTCGGCACGGAGGTGGTCTCGATCGAGCCGGGGCCGCACGCCGTGCGCGCCACCCTGCGCGAGCGGGAGAGCGGGCGTGAGAGCGTGGTGCGAGCGCGCTACGTGGTGGCGGCGGACGGGGCACACAGCCGGCTGCGCGAGCAGCTGGGCATCCGCATGCTGGGGCGCGGCCTGCTCTCGCGCAGCTTGACGGTGTACTTCCGCGCGCCGGTGGGGCCGCTGATGCGGGGCCGCAACATGAGCGTGATCCTGGTGCGCAACCCCGCCTTTCGCGGCTTCTTTCGCATCGAGAAGCCGTACGAGTCGGGCTTCCTGATCATTCACACCACCGGCGACCCGGCCCAGCCCAACACGGATTGCTGGCGCCTGACCGAGGCGGAGTGTCAGGAGCTGCTGCGTACCGGGCTCGGCGCAGACATTCCGGCCAGCATCGACTCGATCCAGAAGTGGGAGTGCTGCGCGCATACTGCCGAGCGCTTCCGGGAGGGTCGCATCTTCCTGGCGGGGGATGCCGCGCACGTGATGCCGCCGTACGGCGGCTTCGGGGGCAACACGGGCATCCAGGACGCGCAGAACCTGGCGTGGAAGCTGGCCATGGTGCTGCGCGGCACGGCGGGCGAGCGCCTGCTCGACAGCTACCAGCCGGAGCGCCACCCGATCGCCCACTTCACCGTCGAGCAAGCGTATGCCCGCTACGTGTTGCGCGGTGCTTCGTACCTCATGCCGCACGGCCTCGAGCCCTTCGCCAGGGACGTGAACGTGGACCTCGGCTATTGCTATCGCTCCAGGGCCGTGCTCGCTGAAGAGCCTGCCGTGTTGCACGAGCACCCGCGCACCCTGGCGGGGCACCCGGGCTCACGCGCGCCGCACGTGCCGCTGCTGCGCCAGGGGCAGCCGCTGTCGACCATCGATCTGTACGGGCGCAGCTGGGTGCTGCTGACGGGGGTCGAAGGGCAGGCCTGGCAGCGCAGCGCGAAGGCTCTCGAGCTCCACCCCGAGCTGCAGCGCCATGGCTCCTTTCAGCTGGAGGCTCATGCGCTCGGCAGCCACTCCCTCGATGAGGCAGAGCTGCTCGATCCTTCCGGCACGTTTCACGAGGCTCACGGCATCAGCGCCAGCGGGGCCGTGCTGGTGCGGCCCGACGGGGTGGTCGCGTGGCGGGAGCGCAGCAACCTGCACGCATCCCCTGAGCGCTTGCTAGAAGTGCTGGCCCAGCTACTGTCGTGGGATACGCCGAGCTAGGGCTGGGGCGTTCAGAAGCCGCCCGGGCAGAGCGTCATCGCCCGCATCGGGCAGCCCGCCTCGTCGCTGCCGTCAGCGCAGTCCAGCGCGCCATCGCAGCGCTCACCGTCCAGCACCCGCTGGCCATCGGCGCAGTCGAACACCGCCTGCACGGGTAGCTCGTCACAGCGCTGCTCGTCGGCGCCGCTGGCGCAGTCGGGCACGTCGTCGCAGCGATCGTCCGGGTCGATGCGCGTGCCGTCACCGCAGTCGAACGTGGCCGCCTCGTACTGGCAGCGGTCGATGCACAGCCCGAGCTCGTTATCGGCGTCGTCGCAGGCCTGCGCCCGGAAGTCCTCGCAGCTGGCTGCCTCGAAGCAGGGCCGCACGCACTCGACGTAGCGCTCGTTCAGGAGCAGACCGCAGCGGAGCTCGCCTTCGGACAGCAGACCGCAGCCGCGCAGGCGCTCTGCCGCGTCGGCGCAGAACTGCTCGGCCGTGCTCTGTGCCTCTTCCTCATCACAGCTCAGCGCGCAGGCCAGCAGCACCGCGCAGCCCAGCGGGCAGAGCAGCGCGCACCCCCGTGGCCAGCTCACGGATGGCTCTCGTGCGCGATCGCGATCACGTTCGACCAGCGCTCGAACGGCGCGTGGCGCTTGACCACGATCTCCGGGCGCGGCTTCTGCGCCGCAAAGTCTTCCGCGGTGGCCAGGGGCTGGTCGAGCACGCCCTCGATCAGCCACGCCACCTCGTCCGCGCGCAGACACAGCTGCGGATCGATGGTGCGCTGCGGCACCCGCGCCCAGAACGGCGTGTCCACCGTACCCGGGCAGATGCCGTGTACGTAGATGGTGCGGCCACCCGCGCTGGCGTCCTGCTTGAACTGCTCCGCCAGGTGCAGCGCGAACTTCAGCTGTGCGCCCTTGGCCACGCCGTAGCCGACCTCTTTGTACCAGGTGCCGCCGCTCGCCAGCGAGCACACCTGGATCACATGCCCCGCGCCGCGAGTGGACGCGCGCAGCGCCGGTAGCGCGGCCTTCGTCGTCAAGAACGCGCCGGTCACGGCCACGTCCAGGGTCGTCCGGAACTCTTCCTCGTCGAGCTCGTCGATGGTCAGGCAGTGACCCTGCCCGGCGCTGTGCACCAGCACGTCCAGCTCGGGGCCTGCCGCCTGCATCAGCCGCTCCACGTCGGACGCGAGGGTCACGTCTGCCGTGACCGCCTCCGCCTGCCCGCCCAGGGCGCGGATCTCTGCCGCCACCTCGGACAGGTTGCCCGGCGTGCGGCCACCCAGGATCACGCGGTAACCACGCTTGCCCAGGCGCCGGGCCACTGCCGCGCCGATGCCTGAACCGGCGCCGGTGACGACCGCCACGCGCGCCGGAGACTGTGCCGAGGAGCTCTGCGTCATGCCTCAGTCTGAACACAAAGGGCAGGCGCTGTCGAGGGCGCTTGCCCGCGGCACGCTGCGCGCGGCGCAGCCCGGGTCCCTGGGCGCCCCGGCCCACAGCTGGCCACCACAGCCAGACATGAAGCCGCTGCTCTGCTCGAGCCTGCTGCCGGTGAGCGAGGCCGCTCCAGCGGCAGCTTTTTCGCGCCCGCCTTGCGCTGCAGCCCGCGCCCGAAATCCGAAAGGGATGCGAATTGCCGTGGCGCTGCTGGTCGCGCATCTTGATGCAACTTCATCGGCTCGGTATCGCGCCGCCCGGCGCGCGCTCTGAGCCCCTGCGAGAGGTGTTCCTGCGATGCGACCCCGCTTCGACTCCGATTACCGCATTCTGCTCTGGGCCTTCGTGCTGTTTCCGCTGCTGCCCGCGCTCAGCTACGCGCGGCCGTCGCTGCTCTTTTGGCTGCTGCCGGCGCAGCTGTACGTGAGCTACTGCGCCGGCGTATTCACCCACAATCAGGTGCACTGCAAGCTGTTCCCGGGTCCGCGCGCGAACCTGGCGTACGCCAGCTGGCTGTCGATCTTCTATGGCTGCCCGATCGCCGCCTGGATCCCGACGCACTTGCTCAATCACCATCGCTTTCCCAACCGCGAGCGCGACGTGACCCGCACCGATCGCCTCTCGCCGCAGCACAACCTCTGGCAAGCGCTGCGCTACAGCGTGCTGTGTGGCACCTGGCAAGCACCGCTGGTGCTCGAGTACGCGCGCCGCGCACGGCAGCGGCAAGATCGCGCCTGGCGCGAGCTGCGCACCCAACTCGGCGTGCTGGTGCTGGCGCATGCCGGGGCGCTGGCGCTCGCCCTGGCGCTGCACGGCGCAGCGCTCGGCAGCCTGGTGTACCTGCTCGCGGTCGGCCCCGCCTGGATCGCGCCGCATCTCATGTTCTTCACCAACTACATCCAGCACGTGCACTGTGACTCGCAGTCGCCGGACAATTATTGCCGCAACTTCGTCAGCCCGTTTGCCAACTGGCTGATCTTCCAGAACGGCTATCACACCGTGCACCACGAGCAGCCAAACCTGCACTGGAGCCAGTATCCCGCGCTGCACGCCGCGCGCGCCGCGCGCATTCATCCGAGCTTGAACCAGCGCTCTCTGCTCGGCTTCTGCATCGCCAATTATGTGCTGCGCCCGCTGACCGCGCGCTGGGCCACCGTACCCCTGGAAGGAGCGCCGGCAGGAGTCACGCCGTCACCAGAGGTTCCACCCGCCTACGGCGCCGCCGGCAGCGCATGAGCTTCGTGCCCTCGTAGCCGGCCTCGCCGCGCTGCGCGAAGCGCCCTCGGGCCGCGCCATTTCTGCTATACCGCGCAGCCATGCTCGACGCCGCCCCCTCGCCGGTACGGCTGCGCGCTCGGCTCTGGGCTGGCGGCACGCTCGCGCTCGGAGCAGTGCTGGCGCTCCTGGCCATGCTCGTCAAGCCGCCGCAGCTCGAGCAGCGCTCGCTGGAAACGCTGGCCGGCGCCCTCGGCGTGCTGCTGGCCAGCGTGGCGCTGGTCTACGTCACCCGCCCCGCCGCCAGCTCGCGCGAGGGCGGGGGCGAGGCCAGCATCCCGGCACGCGCGCTGCTGCCCGGCGCCATCTTGCTGCTGTCATTTGGGGTGGCACTCCGGTTCGTCATCAACCGGGCCATCGCCGGCACCGTGCCCGCACCGCTCTTCACCCTGGCCGTGCTGGTGCCGGCGCTGTGCCTCGGCATGCTCTGGGGTGCGCTGCGCCTGGCCGAGCCGTTCCAGAGCAGCCTGAGTGGCGCCGAGCCCGCGCGCGGCCTGGCGCTCTGGCAGCGCTCTTGGCCCACCGCGCTCACCTTGCTGCTCTACCTGCCCACCTTGGGCAGCTTCGCCCTGATCGACTGCTGGGAGTCGCAGTACTCAGAGGTCACGCGCGAGATGCTCTCGCGCCACGACTGGATCTCGCTCTGGTGGGGCGATCAGTCCTGGTTCTTCTCCAAGCCGATCCTGGATTTCTGGCTGCAGGGGCTCAGCTTCTCCTGGTTCGGGCTGGATCCCTCGCCGGAGGGCATGCTGCAGGGCATCGCCAGCGGGCGCACGCCGCTGCCCGAGTGGGCGGCTCGGCTACCCATCGTGGCCTGCGCAGTCGGCGGCCAGCTGGTGCTGCAAGCCGGCACGGCGCGCTACTTCGGCCAGCGTGCGGCAGCGCTCGGCAGCGTGCTGCTCGCCACCTGCCCCTACTGGCTGCTGCTGGCGCGGCAGACCATGGTGGACATGACGTACGCGGGCCCGCTCGCCGCGGCGCTCGGCTTCTTGCTGCTGGCAGGGGCAACGGCGCCCGAGCAGCTGGCGCCACGCTGGCGCATCCAGCTGCGCAACAGGGCCTTCTCGGTCTCCGGTGCGGAGCTGCTCTGGGGCGTGCTCTGCGCGCTGTCCCTGGCGCAGATCTTCTACCTGCTATCGCGGCACGTCAGCCTGGAGCTGGGTGAGCGCCTGGTGTTGAGCCTGCATCCCGATCGAGTGATGCTGGGCTCGCCAGGCAACTGCACCTTGCCCGGCAACGCGCCCTGCACCCTGGACGTGGCTGCCACCCAGGCGGCGCTGCAGCCCGGCTACAGCGCGCTGCTCTGGGCCTCGTGCCTGGGGCTGCTGCTCGGGCTGGAGCGGCGCGAGCAGCGCCTGCGCCGGCTGTATCAGCTGGCGGCCTGGCTGTGCGTGGCGCTCTCCTTCATGGGCAAGGGCGCGCCGGGGCTGGTGCTGCCGCTGTGCATCTGGGGCGCCTGGCTGCTCCTGCAAGGCCAGCTGAAAGAGCTGCTGCACGCCAAGCTGCCCGCGCTGCTGCTGATCTTGCTGGCCGTGGCGGCACCCTGGTTCGTGCAGGCGTACGCGCGCCACGGCGAGCCGTTCCTGGCGCGGCTGTTCCTGCAGGACATGGTGCAGCGCGCGTTTGGCCACGTGCACGACACCAACGCCGGGGTGGACACCAGCTTCCGCTACTACCTGTGGCAGCTGGGCTATGGCCTGTTTCCGTGGACCGGCATCATCGGCGCGGGCACCCTGTATTGCCTGGGCGAGAGCAGCCGGCCTGGCGCCGCTCCGCGCTTTCGCTCTGCCACCCAGCTGTTCGTGAGCTGGCTGCTGGCAAGCTTCGGTCTGTTCGCGATCGCCGGCACCAAGTTTCACCACTACATCTTGCCGCTGGTGCCAGCGGCTGCCGTGCTGGGCGGCGTGTGGCTGGACGCGTTGTGGCAGCGCCGGAGCTCGGTCGCAGCCAGCGCCTTGCTGGCGCTGCTCGCTGCGGGGGTCACCCTGGTGGTGGCGCACGATCTCACGCGGGCGGGCACCATGCCCGGCTGGGCTGCGCTGCTGCAGCTGGTGACCTATCTGTACACGCGGCCCTGGCCCCCGGCGCTGGACTACCAGCTGGAGCTCGGGCTCATCGCGGCGCTGATGAGCGGGCTGTGTCTGCTCGCCTTCGTGCCGCGCGCGCGGAGCGCGCTGGTGCTCGGAGCTTCGGCGGTCGGCGTGTGCTCCAGCGTGTGGCTGACTCACGTGTACCTGCTCGAGGTGGCGCCACACTGGGGCCAGCGCGAGAACATCAGCACCTACTACCGCAGCCGCAGCGGCCCGGAGGAGCTGCTCGTCGCCTACCGCCAGAACTGGATGGGTGAGAACTTCTACACCTCCAATCACGTGGCCACGTTCAAGAGCGCGGGGGCGCCCTTCCGCGACTGGATCAAGCGCCAGCGCGAGGCCGGGCAGCGCGTGCTCTTCTTCACGACCGAGCACCACACCGTGGGGCAGCTGCAGCGCGATCTGGGCAGCGCAAAGCTCGAACCCCTCACCACCCGCGAGCAGAACAACAAGTTCGTGCTGCTGCGCGCAGAGCTGTGAAGCGCGGCAGCGCGCTGGCGCGCGCTTCAATCGACGCTGCGACGCGCGACGAAGCGAACCGCCGTCAGCCAGTCCGGTCGGATGAGCACGCTGGTCGTTGGCACGACCGGGCGCATCTCCGGCGTGAGTGTTGCGCCGATCAGCGCCACCCCCGTATCGACATTGGTGAACCCGCCCAGCGACGAATCCCTCGTCTCGGTGACGCTGGTGGAGGGCAAACCGCCGACGAAGTAAAACGGGCTGCCGATCCTGTCAATCGTGTAAGAAACCCCCAGCGCGTCGGTATTCTGGCAGTCGAGCGTGCGCATCACGATCAAGCCGCGGCCCGGGGCTTGTTGCATGCCTACCGCGCCGGTCAACACGGGCAACGCGCGCCGCTCGATCAAGCCGATCGGAGTCGTGTAGCGATCTCGCCCTTCGACGATGGGATCGGGGTAAAAGAGCACCGTCGGCACGATGGCCTCCCCCGTGATCTCCAGGTAGCCGGCGTAGCCCTCGTACAGCGGCAGATCCACCCAGCCGTCTGCGCCGACAGGCGCCAGCTCAGTGAGCGGCTCGAGGCAGTTCACGTCGCGCTGCGCGCAAGCTCTCACGAAGAGGCCCTGGAGCGGTCGATTGTCGACCACGTTCAGCATCTGGACGGACTCGACGACACGCAGCGCGCCGGCCGCGCTCTCGAGCAGGGTGCTGGGCGTTGACTGCAACGAGGCCGGCAAACAAGACCAGTCGCGGCCGGGCTCCAGGCTCTGGCTCGTGAAGCCTTGCTCCAGCTCATCCGTGCCGGACTCAAAAGCCGTACACGCGCTGGCCGCCAGCACGCACAGCCAGCCCGCGCTGCCTCGCCAGCCGCGGGCCGGCCAGGTCGCATCCGCTGGAAGCCAGCGCAAAAAGGCCGCCACAGGCCGCAATACTAGGGCCAAGGTACGCCGCACGGAGAGAGAAACTACTTGCTGAGCGCGACTCCGCGGCGCCGGCGGGCCGCTCGACAATGCGGCCTGCCGGGTGGAGTACGCTTCCGGTCAGCGCACGACGGCCGTGAACTCGTCGATGCGCAGGCCCGTGCCACCACCCCAGATCTCGAAGCCGGCAAAGATGTCGGTCAAGAACAGGTTGGCCGGGAACTGCAGCGCGTTGAGCTGGCCCATCTGGCTGCGCTGCACGGCGTCGCGGATGAACAAATTGAGATCGAACTGGTAGTCCAGGATGGCCGGACCCTCGTTGACATACGAGATCACCGGCGCGTTGCCGCCCGTGCCGTCGCTGGCCTCGGCGCGGCCACCCACGTACAGGCGCCAGGTGCGGCCGTCCACCGTCACGGTCTGCGAAGGCTGGTTGAAGCCGATCGCGTTGCGCCCCTGCGGCTTGTACGTCCACACCATCAGGAACGCGGCCTGCGCCGTCTCGTAGTCGCCCTGGAGGGCGCTGTCGGCGAACCACACGTCGTACGTCGCGTTGTAGTCGCCGTTGCTCGCGTTGTGGCGGAAGCGCGTCTGCACGCTCTGGATGGCGCTGATCTGGATCGGCAGGCGATCGTCGGAGCGCGTGGCCAGGCTGTTGTTGGAGCCGCGAAAGCCATTGCCGCCGATGAAGATCGAGGGGAAGGAGATCGGCACGTTGCCATTTGGACCAGCCGACTGCTGGCGGATGGTGAAGCTGTTGCCCACGTAGTCGATGAGCTGCGTGCCATCGCGCGAGGTGGCGCCCCAGGCGTTGTTCTGCACGATGTAGCTCTCGCCGTTCGCGCCCAGCACCTTCACCCGGTCGAACTGGCCCGACATCGCGCCGCGGATCGGGGTGAGCGTGATCGGGATGTCGGTGGGCGCGCCCGCGCGATCCTGCGCGTCGGCAAAGCCGCCGATGCAGAAGTCGAAGGGCGTGGCCTGGGTGTCATCTCCCGGCACCTGGAACTTCACGGACTCGATCGGTTCGCGGTTGTACGCCTGCCCGGTGCCGTCCCAGCACGCGGTGTTGAAGGCCGCATACGGCGCAAACACCGGGCCGCCCGCCTCGGGCACCTCGTAGCAATACGGCGTCGCCTCGTTCGGCGGCTGCAGCTGCACGCGCAAGGTAGTGCCGAGCGCCTTGCTGAAGGTGAAGGCAATGCCGTTGCCGGTGGGCACGGCGGTGCCCACCGCTGGCGCCTGGCCCGCCACGTCCGGGACCTGGGGCTGGTTGATGTTGAAGCCGATCATCGCCTCACCCTGGAACGCCGGCTCGGCGGCGACGGAGCCCTGCGCGCAGAACGGCTGCGCCGGCTGGCGCGCACCAAAATCTGCGGGGGTGATGGTGGTGCCGGCAGCCACGCCCTGCGTGAAGGCGAAGCCACGCCAGGTGCCACGCTCGACGAAGGCGGCGGACGGCTGCGGCGCAGTCGGCGGGGTCATGCCCGGCGGAGTCTCACCGGGCGGAGTCTCGCCGGGCGGAGTCTCACCGGGCGGAGTCTCGCCGGGCTCGGAGGGCGTGCTGCCGGGGGTGCCGCCCGGCGTGCTGCCGGGAACGACACCGCCCGGAGTCGGGTTGCCCTCACTGCCCGGGGTGGCACCGGGAACGCTGCCCGGCGTGCTGCCATCGGTCGTGCCGGGAGCCCCTGCCGAGCCCGGGCTAGCGCCCGGCTGCAGCGGGTTGCCACCGAACACCGGCGGCGGCGATCCCTCGGGCTCAGCGGAGTCGGAGCAGTGCAGGAGCAGTGCAGCGAGCGGCGCGAGCACGAGCAGAGACGTGCGAGCAAAGGTGTCGGTTCGGCGAGCGAAGCGATGGCGCATGGGTCGAAGTCTCCGAAAAATGAAAAGGCCCCGAGCAGCCTCCTACCGTACGGTAGGTCGATCCATGAAGACAAGCGTGCCCGGCTGCGCCCAGGCGCGCTGCTGGATCGCGCCGCGCAATTTTTGCTGTTGCTCGATTATTGGTGGAGGCCCGTTCCGGGGTTCGCGGGAGCTCGCACATTGCGAAGCTGAGTGCCTCGTTACCGGCACCGGACAGCGCTAGGGTGGCCACAGGAGGGCCGCGAGATGAAGGTCGAGGGCGTGTGTCACTGCGGAGCGATCCGTTACGAGGTCGAGATCGACCCCGAGACGGTGAGCGTCTGCCACTGCAGCGATTGCCAGGTGCTCACCGGCACGGCGTTTCGGGTGAGCGTATCGGCACTGCCCGGCACCCTGCGCTGGCTGAGCGGCACCCCGCGCGTGTACACCAAGACGGCCGACAGCGGCCGCCTGCGCGAGCAGGGCTTCTGTGAGCAGTGCGGCACGCCGCTGTACGCCACCTCGCCCGGCCCCGAGCCGCGCCAGTACAACCTGCGGGTGGGGCCGCTGGCACAGCGCCAGCAGCTGAGCCCGAAGCGCGAAATCTGGTGCCGCTCGGAGCTGCCCTGGCTGGACCAGCTCGGAACCTTGCCGCGCAGCGAAAAAAGCCCCGTCTAGGCGCGGCTCGCTCATCCCCAGCTTCCACATTGGTTGTGGACGGAGCCTGCCGCGCACAGATCTTCACAATGCGGACGAATGCCGCGAAAGGAGCAGTCCCAGACTGCTCATCATGGCGGAACGACGGTGCTCGCTGGACACGCTCCTGGCCGAAACGCAGCCGTTCGGGATGGCACGCCTCGCGCGCTTGCTGCTGGAGCTGGCATCGGACCTGGAGCTGGCCATGCGCACCGGGGTATGCAGCGCGCAGCTGAGCTCCGCCAGCGTGCTGGTCGAGCACGCCGGCACGGAGCGCGAGCGAGCCCGCCTGCCGCTCGCGCCCGCGCAGCCCGGCGAGCCCGCATTGCAACCGGCACTGCGCGAGATGGGCGCCTTGCTCGAGCAACTCGGACGTCTGAAGCTCGGGGTGGAGGATTCGCTCTCCGCGCCGCGGCCCCCCTCCAGCCGCCGTGCAGATCAGCCCCTGCTGCACGCCTGGCGGCGCATCCTGGCCGTCATCGCGCGGCGCTGCGCCAGCGCCGGCGCGTACCCCAGCGCGGCGGAGCTGGTGCGGGATCTGGAGCGCCTCTCGCGGATCAGTCAGCGCATCGTGGCGCGCCGCCGCTTGCCGCCGCACGTGTACGTGAGCCACCCCAAGCCGGCGCTGCAGGTCGCGGCGCTGCCCAAGGTGATGCTGCGCTGCGCGTGAGCACGGCGCTGAGCGGTCGTGCGCCGCCCGGCGCCGAACCAGCGCCGCATCATTCGCTGGCGCCAACCACTGGCGTTAGATCGGCGTCCTCAGGCAGACGCTGCACGTCAAAGGCGCTGTCCAGTGTGCGCACCACGTACAGCTCGTCGAAGCCCTCCGCGCGCTGCGGCGGCACGAGGCGCCGGGCCAGCGCCAGGATACCTGGCACGGCCACACGCGCCCGGCCCTCGCGCGCGGCGTTGCGCGCGATGCACTCGCGCGCCGTGCTCGCGAAGAAATAGCCGACGACCCGCGCGCCGTGCTCGCGCGCCTGCTGGATCAGCGGCGCGCGCTGCTCGACCCCGACGCTGGTATTGTCGACCACCACCTTGCGCCCTGCCCCGAGCGCGTGCTCCAGCGCCTGGCGCTGCAGCAGCTCGGCGCGCGCCCCGCGCGGCAGCTCATCGCGGCTCACGTGGACGTGGCTGTGCGCCAGCTGCTGGCGGAAGAAGGTGGTCTTGCCGGCGCCGGGCAAGCCGACCAGGATCGCCAGCTCGGCCAGCGGCGCCGGTGCCGGAGAGCCCCGTTCGAGCGCAGCCTGTGGTGACGGGCTCTGTCGTTGCAGGCCCTGCATGCGCCCCCCGCGGCCGCGCGGACGGGTGCCCGCGAGCAGCCCCAGCACCGACTCGTACGCGAGCTCGCGCCCCTCGCGCGCCGCGCGCAGCAAGACAGAGCCTCGGCTCATGTCTCCCCGCCCCAGCAGCTCCGTCGGAAATAACAGCCGCTCGCCAAACACGCTGCCCAGCGGGGCGAGGTATTTGTTGGTGGCCAGGCTGCCCAGCAGCACGAAGCGCGCGCGAGCGCCGAGCGCGCGATCCAGCGCCTGTGCGTGCGCGACGAGCGGCGCGCTGAAGTGCGGATCATCCTCGCGGATGTCCACCTTGCCCCAGCCGCGCAGGCGCTCGATCGTCACCGGCTCATGCGCAAAGCGCAGGCCCTCGACGGGGCTGATCACCAGCGCCGGCGAGACACCCGGCGGCGCCTTGCCGAAGGCCGTTGCATAGGCGAGCTTGCCGCGGAAGTAGAGTCCGCTCACGAACGCGAAGACCTCACCCAGCGGCGCACCCTCCGCCGAGCGCAGGCGCTGCGCGAGAGCAAAGCTCGCGCCCTCGCGATAGAGCAGCTGCGCGCGCTCCTTGCCCAGGTGCGCGGGCGAGAGAAAGAAAAGCGTGTATTCAGGCGAGGCGATGCTCCCAAGATAGTCCAACGCGCTGCGCCGCGACGGCGCGCTGACTGCGCCGGCACAACAGTGTTTCTCGGTGCCTCGCGCTCGCGTTTGACCGATGTTGGTCAGCTGTCTCGACGCAATGCAGAAGCATTCGCACCGAGCTCAGGAGCAGCTGCAGCAAAAAAAAGCGAGCTCGACGGCGCCTTGGTGCCCAAGGCCTGTGCGGGGGCCCAGGGTCAGTGTACCTGACCGACACTTCAGGCGTCGTCGAGCTTGCAATGGCACACTAGTGGGAAACGTTTCCCATGTAAATCGCGGCGCGAAACCCCATTTTGCTCAGGACTATTCCGTCCGGTCGTGCAATCGTTTCCCCAACTCCGCTGCATCACTTGCTGCAACGTCGATGACACGCTGCCAGCAGGCGCGGCCGAGCTGCCGGGTGCAGCTTTCCCTGCGGGAGCTGCAGGCCCTGCTCACCGCGCGTAGCGCGATTTCTGGAGGCACAGGCAATGCAAAGTCAGGACATCGAGGCAGTGGGGCTCAGCTCTGAGAGAGCAGAGCCGATGACGGACCAGAGCACGATACGCCGCGTCATCACCGCCTCTGCGGTTGGAACCCTGTTCGAGTGGTACGACTTCTATCTCTACGGCAGCCTCGCCGTGTTCTTCGGCAGGAAGTTCTTCCCCGAAGGCAACGACACCGCGCAGCTGCTGGCCAGCTTGGCCACCTTCGGCGCCGGCTTCGGCGTGCGCCCGCTCGGTGCGGTGGTGTTCGGCCACATCGGCGATCTGATCGGCCGCAAATACACGTTCCTCGTGACCATGGCCACCATGGGCCTGAGCACGGCACTGATCGGCTTCTTGCCCACGTACGCCAGCTGGGGCCTGGGCGCCACGGCTCTGCTCGTGCTGCTGCGCCTGGCGCAGGGCCTCGCGCTCGGCGGTGAATACGGCGGAGCCGCCACCTATGTGGCCGAGCACGTGCCCGACAACAAGCGCGGCTACTACACCAGCTTCATCCAGACCACGGCCACCATCGGCTTCTTCGTGAGCATGCTGGTCATCGGCGTCTGCCGCAGCTACTTCGGCGAGGCCGAGTTCACCGACTGGGGCTGGCGCATCCCCTTCCTGCTGTCCTTCGTGCTGCTGGCCGTCTCGCTGTACATCCGCGTGCAGATGCAGGAGTCGCCGCTGTTCGCGCGCCTCAAGGCGGGCGGCAAGACCTCGCGCAATCCGTTCAAGGAGAGCTTCGGTAACCCCACCAACCTGCGCTACGTGCTGATCGCGCTGTTCGGCGCCACCGCGGGGCAAGGCGTGGTCTGGTACACCGGGCAGTTCTACGCTCTCACCTTCTTGCAGGCCGTGTTGAAGGTGGACTGGTCCACCGCGTACACCGTGATGGCGGTGGCACTGGCGGTCACCACGCCGCTGTTTCTGGTGTTCGGCTGGCTGTCGGATCGAATCGGCCGCAAGAAGATCATGCTGAGCGGCTGCGCGCTGGCGGCGCTGACCTATGTGCCCCTGTTCATGGCGATGAAGCACTTCGCCAATCCCGATGGGCTGCCCAAGGCCGATCCGTCGCAGGTCAACGTGCCCATGCTGATCGTCCTGGTGGCGATCCAGATGGTGTACGTGTGCATGGTGTACGGGCCCATCGCGGCGTTCCTGGTGGAGCTGTTCCCCACGCGCATCCGCTATAGCTCGATGTCCCTGCCCTACCACCTGGGCAACGGCTGGTTCGGCGGCTTCCTGCCGCTGATCGCCACGGCAGTGACCGCGTCGGCGTGGGCCAAGGACACGTTCGGCGATGGCGCCATCTACACCGGCCTCATCTATCCGATCTTCATGTGCATCCTGACCATCGTGGTGGGCGGTCTCTACATCAAGGAGACCAAGCACCACCGCATCGAGACCTGATCTTCGGGCCCGAGGGCCCCAGGCGCAATCCAGTGGCTCCGCCGTTCAGCGGAGCCGCTCCTCGAGCCCCGTCGCACTGCGGCGGGGCTCGCTGCGTTTGTAGCCACGGGCGGCGCAGAAGCGCTGTGGCAGCGGCGAGAGTTGTTGTAGACGGCGCGCATGCGACTTGGCGTCTGGGGCTGGGCGGCGGTGGCCACCCTGCTGGTCTTGGTGCTGGCAGCGCGCGTGGTGGTGCGCCCGGAGTCCACGCCCACGGCGAGCGGCACGACCGCGAGCGGCACTAGCGCGAGCGATACGGCGGCCAGAGATGAGCCGCGGCCCAGGGTGCGCTTCGAGACCGTGGCCACCGGCTTTCGAGAGCCCGTGGACCTGCAGTTCGTGCCCGGCGCCCCAGGGCTGGCGGTGGTGCTGGAGAAGCCGGGCCGGGCAAAGCTGGTGCGCTTCGGACAGGGTGGCGCCCCGAGCGAGTCCTCGCTGCTGCTGGAGCTGCCGGTGCGCAGCTCGTCGGAGCTGGGGCTGCTGGGCTGGGCGTTCCACCCGCGCTACCTGGAGAACGGGCGCTTCTACCTCAACGACAACCCGCGCGACGGCGGCGCCTTGCGCACGCGCATCAGCGAGTGGACCTTGCCGCGCGAGCAGCTGGGCAGCGGACCGCCGGCTTTGCGCCGCGTGCTCCTGGAGATCGAGCAGCCGTTCCAGAACCACGACGGCGGCCAGGTGGCGTTCGGCCCGGACGGCTATCTGTACATCGGCATGGGCGACGGCGGTAGCCGCGCCGATCCCCACGACAACGGTCAGGACATGAGCTCTCTGCTCGGCAAGATGCTGCGCATCGACGTCGACTCCGAGCCGGGCTACGGACTACCGCCGGACAACCCCTTCCTCGGCCAGCCCAACGTGCGACCCGAGATCTGGGCGGCTGGCTTGCGCAATCCGTGGCGCTTCAGCTTCGACCCCCGCGGGCGGCTGATCGCTGCCGACGTGGGCCAGGATCGCTTCGAGGAGGTCGACTGGATTGCGAAGGGCGACAACCTGGGCTGGAGGCTGCGCGAGGGCACCCACTGCTTCTTGCCCGCGGTGGGTTGCCCGACTGAGGGCCTCATCGAGCCGATCTTTGAATACGGCCGCGAGCAGGGCCAGAGCATCACCGGTGGCCACGTGTACGGCGGTGACCGGCTACCCTGGCTGCGCGATCGCTACGTCTTCGGTGACCACGTCTCCGGGCGGCTCTGGGCGCTCGAGCTGCCCGCCCGGCGCGGAGAGCCGGGCCGCGCAGAGCTGCTCGGGCGCTTTCCGATCCAGTTCTCCGCGTTCGCCCGCGACACGAAGGGAGAGCTATACGCCCTCGACTTCGCGCGCGGTTCCATCCTGCGGCTGGACCCCAGCTGAATGAGGCCCAGCGCGCGCGGACGATAGCCTCTTACCCGGCGTCCTCCACCCCGGCGTCACCCGGCGGCGGCGGTGGCACACGGCACGAGAGCGCGCCCATGCCACCATTGGGCGGCGGCAAGCACAGCGTGCCCGGCGCCGCGGCACAGTCACCATCACCCTCGCACAGGAGCCGCGAGTTGCCCGGGCAAGCCCCGGTGTCGCTGGCAGCCGAGCACGCTGGCGTACCGCCGACCTGCCCGCCCACACAGCACACCTGGCCCTCGCCGCAGCTGGTGAGCGTGCACGCCGGTGGAGTGCAGACCAGCACGCCACCACCGCCGCCGCCACCAAAGCCACCTGCCGGCGAGCAGGTGAAATCCGCGGGACAGTCCGCCGCGCTGGCGCACACCTTGCGCTGATTGTTCGGGCACGCGCCCGCCGCGTCCGGTGCCGCACACTGATTCTGCGCGCCCCCGCCCTGCCCGCGACAGCAGATCTGCCCGTCGCCGCAGCTGGTGGAGGTGCAGGGGATCGGGCCACAAGTGCCGTTGCCGTTGCACTGGTTACCCTCACCGCACTCCGCATCTTCCAGGCACACCTGCACCGAGCCCATGGGGCACGCGCTCTCACAGCTGGTGTTGCCGCCACCGCCACCGAACGCGCCGCCGCCGAAGCCAGCGCCGCCAGCGCGACAGCACACCTCGCCACCGCCACAGCTCTGCTGGCTGGAGCACTCCTGCCGCAGCGTCGTCCCGTCGGGACAGCTCTCCGCAGCGGCGGCGCAGCTGAAGGTGTTGCCGCCGCCCATCATGGCGCCCGGCATCCCCGCGGTGATACAGCACGTGCCCGCCGGTGCAACACAGTAGGTGCCCGCGCCGCCGCACTGGACCGCGCCGCTGGCCACCAGATCGATCGGCTGGCTCGGATCCCGGTTGGGATCGAGCGCAATGTTGCCCGGTGTGCCCTCTCCCGCCGGCGTGGCACCGGGCGCAGCGGCGCTGCCACTGCCCGAGCCACTCCCTGCGCTACCAGGAGCGCCCGGACTCTGCGCACCGGGCTGGTTACCGCTGATGCTGGTGCTGGGCGAGCTTGAGCTCGAGTCACTGCAGCCCAGCACGTGACTGCCAGCCAACCAAGCCAGCGCCGCAAACGTGCCAAACGAGAGCTGCGAGCGCGCAGCTCCATACCGCTCACCACCCGGACGAATGGATCCGTGGCGAGCCATCAGGTGCTTCATGGAACCTCCCTGCGCCGTCTCCGGCGCAGAAGAGCGCGCTCGTACGGACGAGCTCACTCCTCTGCGCGAAGCCGCTGAAAGTGACTGATCAGTCGTTGCTGCCGTCTGCTGCGCCGTCCTCAGCGCCATCATCTCCGCCGCGCTCTGCCTCGCCGCGCTCTGGATCGCCGCGACGTGCTCCATCGCTGAAACCTGGTGGCCGCGGGCCAAAGCCTCCAAAGCCGGGGCGGGCGCCGTCACGCGCGCCGCCAAAGGGGCCCCCAAACGCACCAGCATCCGCGGCTCCGCCCGGACCACGACCGTGGCCGAACCCACCACGGCAACAGCCGGCAAAGTCCAGCGCATCCGCGTCACACACCGCCCCTGCATCCGCGCTCTCGGCATCATCGCCAGCGGCATCATCACCAGCGCCAGCGCCGTTGAAGCGTCCGCCCATGCGTCCGCGCGGCAAGCAGCTCTGCGTGCGCTCGGCGCACGCCAGCGTCTGACCGCGGCGCTGCTCGAAGTTACGCCCCGCGGGGTTGCAGGCCAGGCGCTGCTCGCGGCACTCACTCGGATCCGCGTCGCTCGCCTCGCACTCCGCGACCCGCTCCAGACATGCCTCCAGCTCCTCTCGCACGGCGCTCAGCTGAGCGGCGAGCTCGCTACAGTGCTCGCTGATTCTCTCGCACACGTTGCCCACGCGCTCTGCCAGCTGACCCGCGCCACCCGCGTCTGCCGCGAATGCTTCACAGCGCTGGGCGAGCTGCTCGCAACGCTGCACCACATCTGCGTCATTCCTGCCCAGCTGGCGAATGGCCTCGGTGGCGCTGCCAAACTGAGCAGTCTCATCGGAGCCTGGCTCCTGCGTGGACGAGGCAGAACTGCCACAAGCGATCAAAAACAGTGCTGTCAGTGGGATGAGTTTCATCGTTCACTCCCGAGGTTTGCGACCCCTCAGGCAGCAATAGAGAGGGCGCGCGAACGATCGGGTCAGCAAACGCGTGTTCTTCGCTCCGCCGTTCACCAGTGCCAGCTGGCGTTCAGCTCCAGCGACGGCTGGACGGCCCAGGGCCGGGCGCTGGCGATCGGATCACCCAGATCATCGACGAGCGAATAACCCGTACGTCTGGGCAGCCAGTGCAACACCCCGCGCAGCGATGCGCCCCAGTGTGTGCCCCAGCGGTACTGCGCGAGCGCACCGGCACCGAGCTGCACGGCGCGACTCCACTGCACCTCCGCCGCCGCCAGCTCGGCGGGCCCCGCCACCGTCTCACGGCGCGAGAGCGCCAGCCCCCCGCGCACGAGCGGGCCCAGCTCCAGCGCGCCCCAGTGCAGGCTCAGGTGCTGCGCCTCCACGAGCAGCGCATGGTGTTGCAGCGAGAGCTCGCTCGGACCCAGCTCCGAGCGCAGCGGCAGCCCGAAGCGCCCGAGCAACGAGAGCCCCCAGGGTCCGCTCGCCGCACGCAGCCCGCCCGCGATGCCCGCCGCGGCATGACCGGGCGGCCCCGCCAGCTGCCCGCTCACCCCCAGCTCCGCGCTCCAGCCGAGGTGCAGGCCCCGACTGCTAGCCGCCTCCGCGCCAGCCCGCTCGCTGGGAGTGGGATCGGCAGCGGAGGGAGTGGGATCGGTCGGAGCCAGCTCGGTGCTGGGCGTCGTTACGATGCGCCCTTCGTCCGGCTGCAATGCGGGCGGCGGCGCAGGCTCACTCGCGCTCTCCGCGCGGCTCGCCACGGCGCCGTCCGACTCTGGCGCGCTCGACGGCGCTGCGCGCTCCTCGCGAGCCGCGCTCTGCGCCGCTCGCTCCGCGCCCTGCGCGGCTGCACGGCTCTGCGCCGCTGCACTCTGGGCGGCCCCGCCCGGCGCATCCGGCGCGCCGCCGTCGCCGGCTCCGGCGGGCGCCGGCTCCGCCTGGCTCGGATCGAGCAGCAGCGAGCGCGCGGCGCTGCGCACGCTGAGCGCGCCCAGCTCGAGCACCCCGGAGCGATCGCCGCGCGACAGCTCTTGCCAGCGTGGCCCGAGCCGCCGCGTGTACAGACGCCCCGAGCGCGCAAACCAGATGGCGACGAAGGTGTCCTCGCTCGCGCCCGGATCGTAGCGGGTGCCGTCGATCATCAGCCACGCCACCAGCGCGGCGTCGCGATTGCTGGCGAGCGGGCGCAGCTGCCGCAGCACGTCTGCCTCGGCCTGGCCCTCCACCACCAGCGGCAAGGTAACGATCGTCACCGGCAAGTCGCTGAGCTGCCCGCGCACGCGCCGCAGCCAGTCGGCGCCGGGCCCCTCCAGGATCAGCACCCGCAGCGCGGCCTCGCTCTGAGCGATCGCCGGCGCCGGGCCAAACCCGAACGCCACCAGCAGCAGCGCCGCGCAAAATACACGTGCGGCCCGGCGCAGCGCCCGCGCGAGCCGGCCTTCACCGGGGCCCGGCTCAGGGGTGCTCGAAGCCGCCTGCAGGTACTTGCGCGCAGGATTCGCCATGATGGCCCGACGAGTAGCCGCAGCTCGCGGAGCCGAGCGCCACGCGGTACTCGTCCGAGCGCCGGTCGCGCATCACGCGCGGCACCATCTCGCCGTCGAGCTGCACGTCCGCCGCCACGAACACCTCGCGCAAGCGCTCGGCCGTCTCCGGCGCGGCGGCGACCACGCGCACCCCGTCGCGCGCAGAGCGGCCCATCGCCGCGATCACCCGCCGCTCGACGCTCGGCGGCGGCCCGAACGGACCTGGCCAGCTGCCGTCGGAAAAGAACTCGCGCAGCGGTACCTCGAGCGGCCAGGGCAGCGCGGGCCCCGACCAGTCCACGGGCACTCCGGCGACGAAGGCGATCTGCCCGGGTAAGCCCTCACTCCCCTGCAGCGCGCCGTCGGCGGACTCACCCTCCAGCGCGTCGCTCTGCTCGTCCGTGTCCACCGGCAGCACGCCCACCACGTCCGTCGAGCCCGAGCAGGCACACAACCACAGCGCCGCGGCGCACACCGCCCACATCCTGCCCGGACGACGACCCTGGCGGCTCCGCGCGGAGCCGCTCGCCAGCTCGTGTTTGCTCATCGTGCCCCCAGCGCACTCAGACGGCGCCGGGCGGCAGACACGAGCGGGCTGCCCGGGTGGCGCGCCAGGAAAGCCTGCAGCGCCTGGCGCTCGCTCGTGGCGTCACCACGCGCGCGCGCCACCTGCGCGAGACCAAACTGGGCCTCCGCAGTCAGCTCACCACCCTGGGTCTTTGCTTCTCGGTACAAGCGCTCGGCTCCGGCGATATCTCCCAAGTGATCCAGCTTGACCTCGGCGGCGGCCACGCGCGCCACGCTGGCTTGCATGCCGTCCGGATCGAGCTCGATCACCTTCAAGTATAGGGCGAGCGCTTCACGATAGCGATGCCGTGCGCGCAGGGCGCTGGCGGCAGCCAGGCGATCAGCCCCCGTGGAGCGACGCGCACTAGCCTTGGTTGCCCCACGAGGGGACAGGTCTGCCGCGGGCGCCTCCGGCTCGGCCGGCCGAGCGCCGGTCTCGGGCTGTGGGCTGTCCGGCTGGGCTGACTCCACCGGCTCGGGCTCGCTCGGCGGGGGCTCACTCGGCAGAGGCTCACTCGGCAGAGGCTCACTCGGCAGAGGCTCACTCGGCAGAGGCTCCGCGGGCGAGCTCTCCACAGCGGCTTCGGCAGGCTGTCCGCGGCCATCCGATGGCTGGGGCAGCTGGCGCGACGGGGGCGGCTGAGGCGCCGGCTCGCTGGTGAGCACGCCGACCCCGTAC
The DNA here is from genome assembly GCA_025937895.1 of Polyangiaceae bacterium. GTDB lineage: Bacteria > Myxococcota_A > Polyangia > Polyangiales > Polyangiaceae > SZUA-265. The sequence goes on from JAICQL010000016.1 coordinate 42,979, forward strand.
ACCGCCGCCGCGGCGCTGGCGGCGAACAGGGCTCCGGCCAGCACCACCCTCCGCGGAGCACGCCACGGCAGCACCCGCCCGCGCTGGGCGAACTGACGCTCGATACGATCGATGAGCAGCTGCTGCTCGCGCTCGGACAGCGGCCGCGCCGGGCCCGCCCCGGCATCGAGCAGGGGCAAGAGGCCAGGCTCCAGCTCGTCCAGCGAGTCTGCGCCCGCCAGCTCGTCGCCGGGCGGCAGCTCGCGCCGATCGTCGTCACGGCCCGTCATTCTGCCCTCCGCACCCCGGGCTCTCGCGTGAGCCGCGCGCGCAGGCGCTGCCGGCCCAGACGCAAGCGGCTGCGCACGGTCTCCTCCGGCACGCCGAGCTCCGCACCCATCTCTGGAACCGTCATACCGAGCACGTAGTGGAGGACCAAAGCATCGCGCTGGGGGTCGGGCAGCGCCTCCAGCTCCTCCGCGAGCTGGCGCCGTGAATAGTAGCGGTCCGGCAGCAGCGCAGGATCGATGCTGAGCTCACTGCCGTCGAGCGCCGTCTCCAGCCGCCGGGCAGCCGCCTTGCGCGAGGCAAACACACGGCGCACCACCACCCGATCGGCCCAGGAGCGAAAAGCTCCCTCGCCGCGGTAGCCGGACAGGCCCTGCAAGATGGCGAGCAGCGCCTCTTGGCTGAGGTCATCCACATCCCGATCGCCGCGAACCAGGTAGCGCACCAGGTTGCGGACGCGAGGCAGCAGGTACGACACCAGCTGCCGAACGGAAGGCGAATGGCCCCGAGCGGCCTCGAGCGCCAGCGTCGACCATTGCTCATCTTCCGCCTCTCGATCTTTCACGCTCCAGCAGAATCAACCAATCTGTTCGCGGCAATCAATGGATTGCCCTCCGATTGAACGAGCCGGAGCGGCATTCGGGTCAATCGCAGCCCCGATGGCGCCCGGAGTGGGCGGCCAATTCCGCCGGAGCAACATTTCCGCGTCGCAACCGGGCTCCGGCCCTGCTCGGTGCATCGTCCTGCTCCCCTCCCCTTGGTGCCCGTTTGCCATTTGGGGTCAGTGTCGGTGGAAGGGCGCGGCGGCGCTGGCTGCCGGCCGGTGCCGGCGTTAAATCATGCGCATGCGAGCCTTGTGGTCTGGATTGCTGGGCGCTGCCCTGCTCTCTGCCGTCAGCCTGTGCGCCGCACCGGTGGCGGCAGATGGCATGTCTTGCGGGAACCGCCTGGTCTCCAAGGGGGACTCGCTCTACCAGGTGCGCTCCGTCTGCGGCGAGCCGGACGACGCGCGGCGCCGGGTGGAGACGCGCACCGAACGACGGCGAGTGCGGGTGCCGTGCAAGTCCGGCGCCGCCCGTTGCGAGGGGACTGTGGAGCACACCACGGACGTGATCGTGGACGAGTGGACGTACGACTTCGGGCGACGTCGCTTCATCCGCTATCTGACCTTCGTCGACGGACGGCTGGCTGCGGTCAACACCGGCGGCTACGGCTCTCGCGACGATCGCTGAGGCGCTGAGGCGCTGAGGCGGCCGCCCTCGACGGACAGAGACCGCGTTTACGATGCGCGGCAACTCGGGGAGCGTGGTGACGACCTGCGCAGATGTAGGGTGCGCTCGCGCGGGCTCGCGCGCCGCGCTGAGGCATGCAGCAACACTTATGTTGCGGAATGCAGCACACGGCAACCGCGGCTCGTCGAGAGCAAATAGTTGTTACTCCAACTATCTCTGACAGGCATACTGTGCGCTGGAGGTTCTTGCAGACGGGGATGAACAAAGAGGGATGAGCAAGTCACGACCTAGCGCAGTATTCAACAGTCCGCCGCGCATCGCACTGGTCTCTACTCACGGCTACGTCGCAGCCACGCCCCCGCTGGGCGCGGCAGATACCGGCGGTCAGGTCGTATATGTGCTGGAGCTGGCAAAGAAGCTGGCTCAGCTCGGCTATCACGTGGACGTCTGGACGCGCCAGTTCGAGCGCCAGCCCGACACCGAGGACGTGGAGCCGCGCGTGCGCGTGCTGCGCGCCCCCTGCGGTGGCGCGGAGTTCATCCCCAAGGAGTATCTGCATCGCTCCCTGGGGGAGTGGGCAGAGGCCGCGCTCGCGCGCGTGCGCCGTGAAGGCCTGCGCTACCGCTTCGTGAACAGCCACTACTGGGACGCCGGCGTGGCGGGGGAGAAGCTATGCGCGCAGCTCGACGTGCCGCACGTGCACACGCCGCACTCGCTCGGCGCGTGGAAGCAGCGGCAGATGCTGGCGGATTACCCGGATGGGGCCGACCGCTTCGAAGAGGTCTACAACTTCAGCGAGCGCAACCAGACCGAAAAAGAGCTGTACGCCCGCTCGCAGAAGGTGATCGCCACCACGCCCGAGCAGGTGGAGCTGCTGCGCGAGCACTATGAGGTGCCGGAGCAGCGCGTGGCGATGATCCCGCCCGGCTACGACGATCATCGTTTCTACCCGATCAGCGAATCGAGCCGCGCGATCTTGCGCCGCAAGTTTGGCTTCGAGGGCAAGGTGGTGCTCTCACTGGGGCGCATCGCGCGCAACAAGGGCTACGATCTGCTGATCCGCTCCTTCGCCGAGGTCGTGCGCCGCTGTCCGGAGGCGCGGCTGGTGCTGGCCATCGGCGGCACCCAGTTGCGCGAGGCCGAGCAGAGCATCCTGGACGAATGCCACGCGCTCGTGCATGAGCTGGGCCTGGACGAGGTGGTGCGCTTCACCGGCTTCGTCCCCGATGAAGACATGGCAGATCTATACCGCGCCGCTGACGTGTTCGTGGCCAGCAGCCGCTACGAGCCCTTTGGCATGGCCGCCGTGGAGGCGATGGCCTGCGGCACCCCGACCGTGGTCACCGTCCACGGCGGGTTGTTTCGCATCCTGCGCTTCGGCATCAACGGGCTCTTCGCCGATCCGCTCGACCCGAGCGATCTGGCCATCACCATGCTCAAGCCGCTGCAATACCCGCGGCTGGCCGAGCGCCTGTCGCGGCGCGGGGCGCACCTGGCGCGCAGCCAGTTCACCTGGACGGGCATCGCCCAGCAGCTGATCCAGGTGGTGGAAGGGCACGCTCCGCGCACGGGAGCGCTCGCTCGATGACCCGGGCCAGCGTCCGTCTGTTCTGCACCGATCTCGATGGCACCCTGCTCGGCAATCCCGAGTCGACGGCGCGCTTTCGCACGGTCTGGGAGGGCATCCCGAAGGAGCGCCGGCCGCTGCTCTGCTACTCCACCGGGCGGCTGCTGGAGGACGCCATCTCGCTGGTCGAGAGCGGCGTGCTGCCCAAGCCGGAGTATCTGCTGGCAGGCGTGGGCACCCAGATCTGGGATTTCACCCGCGGCGGCACCATGCCCGGCTTCGAGGAGCGCTTCGCGCGCGGCTGGGATCTGGAGACGATCGAGGCCATCCTGGAGAAGCTGCCCGGCGTCATTCGCCAGCCACCGAGCTTCCTGCATCCGTACAAGTCCAGCTGGTACCTGCACGGGGCGACGGCCGAGGCCATCGCCAACATCGAGGCGCAGCTGGCCCAGGCGGGCCTGGACGTGGTGGTCATCTACTCCGGCCAGCGCTACCTGGACGTGCTGCCGCGCAATGCCAGCAAGGGCAAGGCGCTGACCTGGCTCGCCCAGCAGCTGGTGGTGCCGCCCGCGGCCATCCTGGTGGCGGGCGACAGCGGCAATGACAGCGCCATGTTCCGCCTGCCCGGGGTGCGCGGCATCCTGGTGGAGAACGCGCAGCCCGATCTGCTCGAGGCCACGGTGGGCCGCGCCGTGTACACCGCGCGCGGCATCCTGGCAGACGGCGTGCTGGACGGGCTGCAGCACTTCGGCGTGATCCCGGCCGTACCGGCGCGGCCCTTCCCGCAGCTCGGCAAGCGGCTGGCGGTGCCGGCGATGTTCCGCGACGCGGATCTGCGCGCGCTCACCAGCGCGGACGTGGAGCTGGTGCGGGACGGCTATCGCTGCGCGATCGAGGCGCTGCGCCGCAACATCACCCCGCTCGGCTTCTCCGCCGCCTCGCTGGAGGACAACGACACCACGGGCACGGACGCCAACTATCGCTCGGTCTGGGCGCGCGATGGCTCCGTCACCCTGATCCAGTCGGTGTTCCTCGATGATCCGGTGATGCGGGAGGCGCAGCGCAGCACGCTCTGCACCTTGCTCGATCACGTCAGCCCGGTGGGGCAGATCCCGTCCAACGTCCGCATCGACTCGGGGGAGCCCGACTACTCGGGCGTCGGCCGCATCGCCTCGATCGACAGCGGGCTGTGGGTGATCATCGCCGTCTACAACTACATCCAGGCCAGCGGCGACGTGGCGCTGCTCGATCGCTACGCCGGAGTTTTGCAGAAGGCGATGGACTGGCTGACGGCGCAGGACAGCAACAACGACGGGCTGCTCGAGATCCCGGAGGCGGGCGACTGGACCGACCTGTTCGGCCACAGCTACAACGTGCTGTACGACGAGGCGCTCTGGTATCGCGCCAACCTGTGCTTCGGCAAGCTGCTGGAGCTGCAGCAACAGCACGCGCGCGCCGCCGACTATTTCCGCGCGGGGCAGCGCACCCGGCGCGAGATCCTGGCGATGTTCTGGCCGCAGACGCGCACGGATCCGAGCATCGCGGCGCCCACCTTCGCCGACCAGCAGTTCTCACTGGGCGACGCTCGCTACCTGATCGCGCAGGTCTCGCCCTTCGGCTTCTCCTGGCGCTGTGACGTGTGGGGCAACCTGCTCGCGTTTCTGTTCAACATCATCGACGTGCAGCGCGCGCGCACGGCCTTCGAGTTCATGTGGGGAGTGGGCGTAAACGAGCCGTATCCGGTGCGGAATCTGTACCCCCCGGTGCTCACGGGTGATCCAGAGTGGCGGCCCTATTTCACCGTCAATCTACTCAACCTGCCCGGCCACTATCACAACGGCGGTATCTGGCCGCACATCGGTGGCATGTGGGTGCGCTTCATTCACCGGCTCGGCTTGCGAGAGCTCGCCTGTCGCGAGCTGGTGAAGCTGGCGCACCTCAACCGCCAGGGCATCCGCTCGGAGTGGGAGTTCAACGAGTGGTCACACGCCGAGACGGGACGGCCGATGGGCAAGCGCTTCCAGGCCTGGGCTGCGGCATCCTACCTGCGCGCCTGTCAGGAGCTGGAGCTGGTGGTGGATGAGTCCGACCACGATTGAGCCGCTGGTTCAAATCGATGCATTCAAATGATGCAACAGCCCCGGCTTGACGGCCCGGCGAGGCCGTGATGATAGCAACTGCAACCAAGATGTCCGAGCCCGTGCCGGAAGAGCTGCAGGAGCTCCTGCGTGAACACGTCGAGTCGATCGATCAGCTCGAGGTGCTCGCGCTGCTCTCCCAGCAAGCGCCACGCGGCTGGGCGCCCGAAGAGGTGTCGGCTCAGCTGCGCCTGCCCGGCTCCACGGCGCGGGCCGCGCTGCAGCACCTGTGCGGGGTCGGGCTGTTGACGGTGGCCGCGCTGGACACCGAGGAGTTCAGCTATCGCCCGGTGAGCCCCGAGCTGCGGGAGCGCACGGAGCGCCTGATCCGACTGTACGCGGTGGAGCGGGCCGCGGTGATGCGGCTGCTCAGCAGCAACGCCATCGCGCGGCTGCGCGCCGGTGCGCTGAGCGCGTTCGTCAGCGCCAAGAAAGAGGGCGGCGAGCGCTGAGCCCGGCGCGCCGGCACACGAAGCCCGGCACACGAAGCCCGGCACGCGAAGCCCGGCACACGAAGCAACGTGTCCGGCGCCCGAAACGAGAGCCTCAGCGCTCCATTTCCCGCGCCAGCTCGCTCGCCAGCGCCTCCAGCACCTCGATCGCCGCGTCCACCTTGGCCTCGGGCAGCGACCCCAGCGCCCGCCGCACGCAGGCCTCCACCGTGCCCGCCGCCTCGCGATCGAAAAGCTTGCCGCGCGCGCTCAGCTCCAAGAGCACGCTGCGGCCGTCGTGCGGGTGCGCCTGACGCCGCACCAGCTGCTGCTCCACCAGCCGCTCCACGATGCCGCTCACGGTGCCGCGGTCCAGATGCAACAGCTCGGCCAGCTCACTGGGCATGATCTTGGGCACGCGCCCGAGCAAGCGCAGCACGAAGCGCTGCGGCCCGGTCAGCCCCAGCTCGTTCAACATACGCTTGGAGAGCGAGCGCAGGCCATGATCCACCGCCCAGAGCGTGCGCAGAAATGCCAGCGATCCGCTGACCCCGCGCCGGCTACCCCGGCTGTCTGCGCGCAACCGTTCGGTCGCGCTCTTGCTCGCTCTGACGCTCATTGAGGACAATCCTAATCTGTGCTGAACAGCTGTTTTCACGCTCGACTCGAGCGCGATACACCGTAGCCGCGATCGCTCCGCAGTGCACGACCACCGCTGGCGGGCTTGCGCTTCCAGCGGCAACGTGCCCCGCGCCAGCGTTGCTCGGGCGGCTCGACTCGCGCTCAGGGCGGCACCGCGAACGGTGCGCTCAGCTCCGCCAGCTCGGCCGCGTCCAGCTCCACGTCGAAGATGGCCAGATCCTGGCGCATGTGCTCCTCGCTGGTCGTGCCCGTGAGCGGCACGATGCCAAGCTGGGTCAAGGCACGGAAGAACAGCTGCGCGGGGGTGAGGCCGCGGCGGGCCGCCAGCGCACGCAGCTCCGGGCGCGCCAGCTGCTCCGGGTTGGCCGTCAGGGTCCAGAAGCTCTGGTAGACGACGCCGTGCTGGGCGCAGAAGCGGCGCAGCTCGCGATCATGGCCCGTCCGCGGGTAGAAGCGGTTCTGCAGCACCCATGGCTTGATCCGCGCGGCGCCATACAGAGCCGCGAGCTCCCCGGGCTCGTAGCAGTTGCTCAGGCCCAGCTCGCGCACCTGTCCTTGCTCCACCAGCGCCTCCAGCGCGCGCCACACCTGGAGCAGGCGCTCGAAGGGCGAGAGCGGTGAGTGCAGCACCAGGCAGTCGAGGTACTGCGTGCGCAGGTTGCGCAGCGAGACCTCGGCGGACTGCCGCACCTGCTCGGGCAAGCTGGCCCGCGCGTCATACGGGATGCGCCGCGGGTCTTGCCCGGAGAGCGGAGTGAACTTGGTCTGCAGGTACAGCTGCTCGCGCGGCAGGCCCGCCGCGACCACGCTTGCCACGCCAGCGCCCACCCCCGCCTCGTCGTAGTGCCTGGGCTGACAGGCGGTGTCCACCCCGCGAAACCCCAGCTCCAGCGCGCGCGTCACCAGCGCCGCCGTACGCTCCTTCTTCCAGGCGGTGCCATACAGCAAGCGGGGCATGCGCACGCCGCGCGCAGACACGATGAAGCCGGGCCCACCCATGCGCGCAGCATGCCATGGTTCCGCCCGCACGCGCAGGCCAGGACCGGCAACGGAACGCTCTGCGGGGCGCGGAGCGTCGCGAAACGGCGCCGTAGCCCTGCGGACCGGTGCCGCTGGCCTGCGCCTCAGATCGCGCTGCGCTCGCGAGCGTCTCGCGCTACGGTGGATGCATGTTGCAGAGCGGCACGCCAGCGCGCGCGGTGCTGAGCTTGCTGGCGCTGGCCCTCGCCTGCGGCGAGCCGGCGTCGCCGGGCGGGGTCACGGCTGCACCCGGCACCACGAGCGCGGTACAGGGCGCCACTGCGCAGCCCGCACCCGCAGCGCCCAGCCCCTCCGCGCCGAGCTCGAGCGGCGGAGCCCCGGTCACCGTCACTCCCGGCGCGGGCGAGAGCCCGGCGAACGGCGCGCTCGCACCGGCCGAGCCAGGCTCTGACGAGCCCCCTGCAGAGCCGCCCGCCGCGGCGCTCGGCCCGGCCCAGCTCGACTTGATCGAGGCCACGGTGGCGGAGCTGCAGCAAGCCTTCGAGGCCCAGCTGCTCAGCCCGCGCCAGCTCACCGAGCGCTACCTCGCGCGCATCGCCGCGTACGACGACGCGGGGCCCCTGCTCGGCTCGGTGCTCGCGCTCAATCCGCGAGCGCTGGCCGAGGCCGAGGCACTGGGCGCGCGCTGCGCAGACCCCGCCACCCGCCCGCCGCTGTGCGGCATCCCGGTGCTGCTGAAAGACAACATCGATCTCGCGGGAATGCCCACCACCGCCGGCTCGCTGGTGCTGAGCGAGTCACGCCCCGGCGCCGATGCCTTTCTCACGCGCAAGCTGCGCGACGCCGGTGCCATCCTGCTCGGCAAGGCCACCCTGACCGAGTTCGCCAACTTTCTCGGCAACGGCATGCCGCCCGGCTACAGCTCGCTCGGCGGCTATGGCCGCAATCCCTACGATCCACGGCCGCTGCCCGGTGGCGATGGCCGCCCCGTGCTCAGCCCTGGCGGCTCCAGCTCCGGCTCCGGCATCGCGGTCAGCGCCAACCTGACCGCGCTGGCCGTGGGCACGGAGACGTCCGGCTCGATCCTGAGCCCCGCCAGCTCCAGCGGCGTGGTCGGCATCAAGCCCACCCTGGGCCTGATCAGCCGCACCGGGATATTACCGCTGAGCGCCGATCAGGACACCGCCGGTCCCATCGCGCGCAGCGTGACCGATGCGGCGCTGCTCCTGGGTGTGCTCGCCGGCTTGGACCTGGACGATGCCGCCACGGCGCCGTGCGCCGAGCCGGGCACGTGCTTCAACGACTACACGGTGTTTCTCGATGCTGGCGCGCTGGACGGCGCGCGCATCGCCGTGCCGCCCAGCCCGGCGCGGAGTCGCCCGGTGATGGAGGCCGCGGTCGCCCTGCTGCAAGAGCGCGGCGCCCAGCCGTTTGCGGTGCAACAGCCGGGGGGTGTGCGCGGAGCGTGCAGCAGCGCGCCGCTGCCCGGCAACTGCTCCAGCGTGCTGCTGTACGGCTTTCACCGTGATCTGAACGCCTACCTGGCCGCCGTCCCGGCCGCGCCGGTGGGCTCGCTCGCTGAGCTCATCGAGCAAAACCAGGCCAGCGCTGGCGCGCTGAAATACGGCCAAGCGCTCGCCCTCGCGGCGCAGGCGCTGGACGTGAGCGCCGGCAGCGCCGATACCCAGCGCTACCAGCAAGACCGCGCGCTCGACCTGCAGGCGGCCCGAGCCGCGCTGGACGCGGTGTACCTGGGGCCCGACGGTGCTGCGGGCACGGACGACGACGTCGACGCCCTGCTCTTCTCGGCGAACGCCGGTGCCGGCGTGCCCGCGGTGGCGGGCTACCCCAGCATCACCGTGCCCGGCGGCTTTTTGCCCGCCAGCGGCCAGGTGCAAAATCCTGCTCCGTCCGGAGTCACCTTCTCGGGGCCGCGCTTCAGCGAGCCCCGCCTGCTGGCTCTGGCCTACGCCTTCGAGCAGGCCAGCGCCGCACGCAGGCCGCCCGAGAGCGCGCCCGCGCTGCAGGGGGACGTGCTGCGGCGGCCCTGAGCCGCTCCTGAGTCTGGGCTACAGCTTGCGTTCCCAGAACCAGGTCGCGGGCTCACCACCGTTGAAGCCCAGCGAGCGATACAGCCCCTGCGCGAGCTGGTTGTCCGCTCGGACCTCCAGGGTCACGCCGGAGCAATGCAGGCCGCGCGCGGCGGAGATGACGGCCAGCAGCAGCGCGCGGCCCAGGCCCTTGCCGCGGTGAGCCGGCAGCACGCACAGGTCGTGTACGTTGAGGCGCGGGCGAGCGGCGAACGTCGAGAAGCCGAGGAAACACACCGCCGCGCCGACCACGCTCTCGCCGTGCAGCACCAGGCGGATCAGCCGCGAGGGCACCTGCCGGAGATTGGGGCAAAGGGCGGCGCGCACCTCGGCGCTGAGCGGCTCACCCCGGCCAAACGGGCCCGAGGCGTAGTCGTCCAGGCAGTGCACGAGGCCGGCGCAGTGCCGTTCATCGTCCAGGTCCGCTTCCACGATGCGGTAGTGAGTGGCGTCCATGGCCTGGAGGTTTTTACGGACGGCAGCGGCTGGTCAAGTGGCTGCGCGAAGGCGCGCCCGGGGCGGCGCGGGGCGGCGGCGCGGGGCAGCGGCTCAATCGCGCGGGATGCGCCAGGTGAGCGAGCTGCGAACGAACGGCGCGTTTGGCATCACCTGCTGGCCACCGCTGATGAGCTCGTCCTCGGCGTTGCGCTGATCGAAGCGGCGAAAAACGGTGTGCCCCGCCAGCACCGTCCACCATACGGAGCTGAACAGGCGCACGCTGGCCACGGCGCCCACCACGGCCACCGAGTAGGCGACGTGATCAAAGCACTGCTCCGGTTGCGCCAGCGCCTCATTGGCGCCGGTGGCGGCATCGTCGCTGCCCGCGCTGCAGGGCCAGGCGCCGCGGATGCGCTCGTCGCGCACCGCGTACGAGTTGCCCGCCACGTCCGCGCGCAATCCCAGCTCCAGCCTCCCGGCGAAGGCGTAGCGCACGTCGATGAAGGCGGGCAGAAAGACCTCGAGCTTCAGCGCCTCGCTCGGCCGCCACTCCAGGTACGCCGCGGGCAGCGGCAGCAGCGTGCCGAACGAATAGGAAGCGAGCGCGCCCCCGCCGGCCACCAGCGCGTCCGAGAAGGCGTGGGTCCCGAGCGCCAGCGCGCTCAGCCGCAGCTGCTCCCGCTCCAGCCGGGGCGAGTCCGCAGCCAGGCCGGGCGCGAGCCGCAGCGAGAGCGACCAGTCGTGCGGCAGCAGCTGCACGAACAGCAGCGGCAGCTCCAGCGAGTGGAACGCACGCAGCTGGGTGAAACCCGGCGGCGCACGCTGATAGGAGACGGCGTCCATGTGGTAGGCGACACCGGGGATCAGAAACGTGCGCTCGCCCAGCACGAGCGGCACGCTCAGGGTGCCCTCGTAGGAGGCCAGCTGGGCGCGCGTGGGGCGCGGCTCTTCCAGAGCCACGCCCGGCACGTACTGGGCGCTGAGCTCGAACAGATCCGGAAACTGGGCGGCGGCGGGGCCTGGCCAGAGCCCGGCGCTCAGCGCCGGCAACCCCAGCAGGGCCATGCGGAGCACTGCATTCATGATTTTGCGCCGGCTGAGTCGGGCACACTCGGAGGGGAGAAGGCAGCCCATACATGTGTTTGAAACGTGCGTTTGAGGTTGACCGCGATCCGAGGCCCTGTCAAACAGATGTTTGAAACATCTGTATGAGTCGCGATCACTTTGCGCCCGTCGAGCCCGAGACGCCGCGCGAACGGTTGATCGAGGCGGCGATACGAGAGATCGAGCGGCACGGGCTGTCGCAGCTGACCGTGCGCGCGGTGGCGGCGGCGGCGCAGATGAACGTCGCCGCCGTGAACTATCACTTCCGCTCCAAGCAGGCCCTGGTGGACGCCGCGCTGGAGAGCACCATCAGGCACATGCTGGGTGACACGGACGAGATCCTGTCACGGCTGCCGGCGGAGCCGCAGGCGGTGCTCGCGGAGCTGTTCACGTATTATCTCGAAGGGACCTTGCGCTATCCGCGCATCAGCCGCGCACACCTGCACGACGCCTTCGTGGCGGACGACTACGCAGGCGCCTTCCCGCGCCTGTTTGCGCCCGTGCTGCTACGCCTGCGCGACACGCTGCGCTCGCTGGTGCCCGGGCTGGATCAGCGCCAGGCGGAGCGGCGGGTGGTGGCCAGCCTGTCAGCGCTCTTCTTCCCCGCGCTCTTCACGGGGCTGTATCGCGGTCTGGGCACACTCTCGAGCGCCGGCGAGCGCCGTGAATACGCCGCCGAGCTCGCGCGGCGCTGCCTGGCACCCGCTGCCCCCGGGCCGCGCCAGCAGAGCCGGCAGAGCACCCGCCCCGGCGCGAAATAAGTCTTGTGGCCGCCTGGGCCCGGGAGGAAAACAGCCAGGCCCCACCCGCAGCAGAGGAGAGAGCGTGAGCGCCGAGCGCCGGACCCTGTACCCGGAAATCGAACCCTATCGATGCGGCCGCTTGAAGGTCTCGGAGCTGCACGAGCTGTATTTCGAGGAGAGCGGCAACCCGGAGGGCAAGCCCGTGGTGTTCCTGCACGGCGGCCCTGGCGGCGGCACGGAGCCCAAGCACCGCCGCTTCTTCGATCCCGCGCGCTACCGCATCGTGCTGTTCGATCAACGCGGCTGCGGCAAGAGCACGCCCTTTGCCAGCCTTGAGGAGAACACCACCTGGCACCTCGTGGCCGACATCGAGCAGCTGCGCGAGCACCTCGGCATCTCGCGCTGGCAGGTGTTCGGCGGCTCCTGGGGCAGCACCCTGGCGCTGGCCTACGCGGAGACGCACCCGGAGCGGGTGACGGAGCTGGTGCTGCGCGGCATCTTCCTGATCCGTCCGGAGGAGATCCGCTGGTTCTATCAGGAGGGCGCGAGCTGGGTCTTTCCCGACGCCTGGCAGGAGTACCTGGAGCACATCCCGCCGGCAGAGCGCGGGGATCTCCTGCGCGCCTACCACGCTCGCTTGACCTCGCCAGATCCCGCGGTGCAGCGCGCGGCAGCCAAGATCTGGAGCGTGTGGGAGGGCCGGACCAGCTGCTTGCTGCCCAACGCAGAGCTGATCGCGCGCACGGGCGGCGACCAGTTCTCGCTCGCCTTCGCCCGCATCGAGGCGCACTATTTCGTGCACGACGCCTGGCTCGCGGGCGAGCGCAGCCTGCTCGCCAACATCAACCAGGTCCGGGGTATCCCGGGGGTCATCGTGCAGGGCCGCTACGACATCGTGTGTCCGGTCAAGAGCGCCTGGGACCTGCGGCGCGCCTGGCCCGAGGTGGATCTACGCATCGTGCCCGACGCGGGGCACGCCGCCAGCGAGCCCGGCACGGTGCACGAGCTGGTCAGCGCTTGCGATCGCTTCGCGCGCTGAACGCTGCGGCTGCCGGAACGCTGCGGCCCTAGAACGCTGCGGCAGCGATGCGCCCGAGCGCCAGCACGCCGATGCTCCAGACCAGGGTGCGCAGATAGGGGATGCCCGCCAGGTACACGGCAAAGTATGCCACCCGCGCCCAGAAGAAGAGCGCGGCCGCGCCCGCGGGCGCGGGCTTGCCCCCCAGCCGCACCGCCGCGACCAGCGCCGTGAACAGCAAGAGGCCCTCCAGCATGTTGCGCGCGGCTCGGTCCGCGCGGCCCGCGAGCGGCGAGGGCGCGGGCACGTCATCGCGGTTGCCGAACGCCACCCGCACGCCCGCTGGCGTCCAGCTGCGAGAGCGCAGCAAGCTCGCGACGATCAGCATCACCCAGGTGAGCACGGCCGAGAGCGCCAGGTACTGCAGATCGGTCATGGCGGCGGAGGGTAGAGCTGTCCCAGCGAGCGCACCAGGCCTGTCCCTCGACCTTCGAGCGGCTAGGCTCTAGTCCATCCGTATGTCCCCCATCCTCACCTCTGCACCCGAGGGCTACGAGCTCTCCTGCGACCCGGAGCGGCTCGATCTGGACGCGATCCATGGCTTCTTGGTCGGCTCCTACTGGGCGCGCGGCATCCCGCGCGAGCTGGTGGCGCGCTCGCTGCGCGGCTCGCTGTGCTTCGGGCTGTTTCACGGTAACGCCCAGGTCGGCTTCGCGCGCGTGATCAGTGACCGGGCCACGTTCGCCTACCTGTGCGACGTGTACGTGCTGGAGCAGCACCGCGGCCGGGGGCTCGGGCGCTGGCTGATCTCGCAGGTGCTGGCACACCCGGAGCTGCAGGGCGTGCGCAAGTTCTTGCTGGCCACCCGCGACGCTCACGGTCTGTACGAGCCGCTCGGCTTTCAGCGGGCGGAGGGCTCGAGCACGTACATGCACATCCAGCCACTGAACCCCTACGGCAGCGCCTAGCGCTCGCGCCGGCCCAGCAGGCCGCCCAGCGCCACCCTGCCGTCCCGCCGCTCGATCCGCCGGATCAGCTCCAGCGCCAGCGGGTCGCGCGGCTCGAGCACGAGCAGGTCACCCAGCATGCTCGCCGCCAGCTCGTAGTCGCCGAGCGCCGCCAGCACCAGCGCGCGCTGCCTCAGCGGCACGCTCAGAGCGGCGCGCGCCGTCGCATCCAGAGCGCCCACTCCCTCCAGCTCGGCGCGCAGGCGCTCCAGCAGAAAGCGGCTCTCCTCCACGGCATCCCGGCGCTCCAGGCTGCTCGCCTCACGGCTGCCGAAGGCCAGCCACAGGCCCGCCGGGCGCAGGTGGGCCAGCAGCCGCGGGTGCCAGTTCGGATCGAGCTCCACGAACAGCGGGCGCTGCTCGGCGACGCGGCTCAGCGCAGCTTCGTCCGCCCAGCCCTGCACGGCCAGCTGCCGCAACACCGGTGCCAGCTCCGGCACCCTCTGCAACAGCTCGGCGCTCAGCCCGCCCCGCTGCAACAGCGCGAGCGGCACCACCAGCACGTCGGGGCGAGTGCCCGCGCCGAGCTGCGCCGACAGCAGGGTCGCGGCAAAGGTGGGGCTCTCGACCAGCAGCACGCTGCGCGCTGGCAGGCGCTCGAGCGCCAGCTCGAGCCAGAGCTCCGCCGCCGTCGTTGTCGCAGCGGAGCGGGCGCTGACGTTTTGCACGGGCTGCAACACCAGCGTGCCCGCCGAGCACAGCGCCAGCACGCCCGCGACGCGCGCAAACGGCAGCGGCCGCGCCCAGAGCCAGCACAGGCCCACCTGCAGCGCCAGCGGCACGAACGCCAGCAGCCCCGCGCTCGCCGCCAGCGCTGCCCAGCCCACGCCGCTGCCCGCCGCGCCCGCGCTCAGCTGCACCAGCAGCCCCGCCAGCGCCAGCAGCAGCCAGCGCAGGGCGGCGCGGCGTTGCTCGCGCTGCAACACCGCGGCTGCCAGCCCCAGCAGCGCCAGCGCGCCCCCGCAGCTGCCCAGCCTCTGCTGCAGCCCGAGCAGCGCTCGCTGCACGACGTCGCGCCAGCCGTCCGCCACGGCAGCCGGCGCCCAGAGGGGCTCGAGCGGAGGCGGCAGCGCCTGCCAGCCCAGCTCCAGCGCGCCACCCGGAGCCCAGCTGCGCAGCCATGGCACTGCCAGGCAGGTGCCCGCGCTCAGCACGAAGCCTGCGATTAAATAGCCCCAGGGCAGCTCGCTGCGCGTGCCCTCGCACACCGCGTCCGCGAGCACGATCAGGAGCAACACCAGCGCGGCCTGGTGGCTCTCGCCGAAGCACAGCCCCAGGACCACGCCCAGCAGAGGCAAGGTGCGCGGCTGAGCCAGACCAGCGCTCGCCACGTGCAACCCCAGCAGCAACAGAGCCAGCGCGAGCGCGCCGTTGCCCGGGCTCCTCGCGGCACCGAGCACGGCGGGGCTGAGGGTCGCGAGCAAGCTCCCGAGCAGGGCCAGCGGCGGGTTCAGCCCAGATGCTCGCCGCTGCTCCAGCAGGCGACACCAGCTGCTGAACGCCAGCGCACCCGCCGCGCCCAGCGCGAGCGCTCCGGCCAGGCCCGCGCGCTCCATCCGACTGCCCAGGGGCAGCGAGCCCAGCAGCTGCGTCAGTACGCTCGACGGCACCCCCTCCGTGCCGGCGTGAACGAGGCCCAGCTCGCGCAGTAGCCCCAGATCGCTCTGCCAGCCGGCGCTGGGCGCGCGCAGCGCGAGCACTGCCGGCAGCAGCGCGGCCACGCACAGACAGCAGGCGGCCAGCCAGGACGCTGCGCGCCCGACGGTCGGGGGGGCGGGGTCACGAGCGGGCACGACCCGAATCTGCCGCCCAGCGGCCGCCGCGGCCTAGATTTCTGGTTCCCTGCCCCGAGCTGCTGGCCCAAGCTGGACGCCGTGCAAGAGCCGCTCGAGGGCGTGCAGATCCGCCCGATGACCCTGCAGGACTGCGCTGCGCTGGCAGCGCTGGCCGCGCAGGTTCCCGGCAACGTCGACCCGCGCGAGGAGCTGGCGCGGCCGCTGACCCGCGCCTGGGTGGCCTGCGAGGCGGGAGCGAGCCGCTTGCTGGGCTACGCGCTGTGCTGGTGGATCGTCGACGAGCTGCAGCTGCTGGCGCTCGCCACCTGGCCCGAGGCGCGCAGGCGCGGGGTGGGCCGGCGGCTGCTGGCAGAGGTGGTGAGCGCGGCGCGGGCGGCCGGCGCGGCGCGGGTGACCCTGGAGGTGGCGCGCGGCAACGTCGCGGCGCTCGGGCTGTACGAGAGCGCCGGCTTCCGCTGCTTTCACGTCCGCCGCAGCTACTACCGGAGCAGCGGCGAAGACGCGCTGGAGCTCGAGCTGTTGCTCAGTGCAACGCCGGCGCCGTGAGCCCCGCCAGCTCCTCCGAGTAGTCGTCGTCATCGAACACCTGATCGCCGTGTCCGGTGGTCGCCATCGCCTCCCCCAGCGCGGCCGCGGCGATCTCCAGCCCCTCGAGGCGGCTGCTGAGCGAGAAGAAGTCACCCTCGCGCATGGGCGGCAGCGCCTCCAGACGCTGCTCGATGAAGTCGCGATAGCTCGCCTGCAGCCGCAGCTCGGCGGGCGGACCATCATGGACCGCCTCGGGCCCCTGCGACCAGGTCAGCGCGGCGTGCGCCATGCCGATCGGATTGAAAGCGAGGAACACCGAGCGCAGGCACACGTGCCAGGTGTACACGTCGCTGCTCGGCAGCCACCAGAAGCCACCCAGGTGGTCCGCCACGACCTGGCCAAAATAGGCCCCCACGGTGCGCGACAGCAGCGGCAACAGCTCCGGGCGGCGCTTGCACGCCTCGATCGACAGGCGCACGTAGTGATCCAGGATGGGCAGCGTCTCGACGCTGCCATCCAGCGGCATCCCCACCGCATCCCGCACGTGCTGCTCACAACGCGCGGACAGCTCCCGAACCTCCTCGGCCAGAGCCAACACATCCGCCTCGTCCGCCTTCGACATGGCGCGCACCATAGCGCCCGACGCACGCGCTCGAAACGTTGGCAGCCTCACCTTGCGCCGTTCGGCCGACCAAATGCAAGCCGTGAATTCAGTTCCGGGCGGGGCTTTGGTGGCGGCTGGATTGTGCCGTGTCGTGACGACATGCGCGCGCTCCTTTGTCACACCTTGGAATCAGGCCAAGGGAGCCCGCGCACCTCTCTCAGCCGCGAGTGATGGGTATTTCGAGCAAGATGCTGCCGCAATCCAGCGATTGTGTCCGCGCGGGAACCTACCCAGAACGGGGCATCCGAGCTCCAGGGACTGAACTCGCGAGCGGGTGTGCTGCCCTCCACGCAGCTCGCCCAGGTCAAACCGGCACGACTCCGGTGCCAGTAGCAGCAGCCCGGGGCCCGCAGGGGCGAGCCCGCCACGGCTGGCGCCGTCATGCCCAAAGTGACCAGCAAAACGACAAGCTGCGCTCTCAGTCCGTTCCGCCGCGGTGATCCGTGGTAGGCTGTGAAACGAGATAGTATGCGCCTGGGCATTCTCAGCGACATTCACGCCAACTACGAAGCCTTGAGCGCTGTGCTCGAAGCCTACTCGAACGAGTCCATCGACGAGTACTACTGTCTGGGAGACACAGTCGGCTACGGCGGCTCGCCGAACGAGTGCTCGGAGATCGTGCGAGAGATCGCCAAGGCCACCATCCTCGGCAACCACGACGCGGCCGTCGCGGGCCGGATGGACTACTCGTATTATTACGAGGCCGCGCGCCACGCGCTCGACATTCACTCGGCGATGCTCGGGGACGAGAACCTCGAGTGGCTCAAGAGCCTGCCCTACCAGATCAAGCTCGATCAGATCGGGGTACACCTGTGCCACGGCTCACCGGTGCGGCTGGAGGAGTTCGAATACATCTTCGCCCCGGAGCAGGCGCGCGAGTGCCTGTCCATGTACAGCGAGCTCGGGCACATCACCCTGATCGGCCACTCGCACCTGTGCAAGGTGTTCGCGCTCACGCGTGACTCGGTGGAGGAGCTGCCACCCATCGACTTCGATCTCGAGGACGGCAAGAAGTACATCGTCAGCGTGGGCTCGGTGGGGCAGCCGCGCGACTACGACAATCGCGCCAGCTACACCGTGTACGACTCGGAGAAGAAGCGCTTCGAGTTCAAACGCGTGGAGTACGACATCGAGACCGCGGCGCAGAAGGTGCTCAAGGCCCGGCTCGAGCGCAACTTCGCCCATCGGCTGTTCATCGGCGTCTGAAAGCGCCGCCACTCACTCGCTTTCGCCCTCCTCCGCGCTGGGCCGCCGGCGTCGGCGCCGCCAGCGCGCCGTGCCCGAGCCCGTGCTGGTCGTGGTGATGGCGGTGCTGGTCGCTGCCGGGTGCCGGGAGAAGCCATGCCAGCGCCGCGGCGGAGGCTGCTTCTTGCCGACGAAGGCGCGGGTGAGGACGAGCCCGCCGGCAAAGCCGCCCAGGTGGGCAAACAGAGCAACGCCGCCCACCGAGTCGTTGGGGCTGCGCATCAGCTCCAGGATCGTGACCAGCAGGTATTCGGCAGCGATCAGCCAGGCAGGAAAGACCGGAAACAGGCCCAGGAAGAAGATCAGGATCGTCAGGTTGAGCGTGACGATGGGCGCCCGCGGAAAGAGCAGCAGGTAGCCCGCCATCACGCCGAAGATGGCGCCCGACGCGCCGACCATGGCGATCGGGCTATCCAGATCCGTACCCACCTGCAGCGCGGCCGCCACCACGCCGCACAGCAGGTAAAACGCCAGGTAGCGCACGTGCCCCATCGCGTCTTCGAGATTGTCTCCGAAGATATGCAAGAAGAGCATGTTCCCGATCAGGTGCGACCAGCCGCCATGCATGAACATGCTGGTGAACACCGTGAACGCCTCGCCCAGGGGATCGGCCACCAGCCGGGTAGGCACCAACCCATAGCCGGGCACCAGCCACCACGCCCCGCCCGTGATGCTCGGCCAGGTGTAAAGGAAGACCACGATATTGAGCGTGATCAGCCCGTAATTGACGAACGGCACCCGCTGCGTCGGGTTCTCGTCGCGAATGGGGATGGGAAACATCCGGTGTCCAGCTCGGGCCTCGCACCAGAAGACAAGTCGCGGCCTGAGTCAAGCTGGCTTGAGGCTGGGCCGCTGGAGGATTACTGTTCAGGGGTTGAGCCCGTTTCCCGCAGCCGAGGGCGGTGTGGCGATCCCCACCTCTTCTTCCTTCTCACTCCTTGCTCTACCTTCGCCGAGCGCCGCCGTATTGCGGCACGTGACCTCGATCCTGGTTTGCTGCGCTCTGACCGCCAGCCTGCTCGCTACCGGCTGTGCTTCGTCCAGCTTTGACGGCAAGTATTTTCGCAAGGACGACGTGGCGTTTCGCCTGGAGCGCCTGCCGCCCAGCTGGCGCCAGATCGAGATCAACGACACCGCGCTCGCGTTTCGGGACGACCAGCACGAGACCACCGTGGCCATCAACGGCCGCTGCGGCCGCGATGCCGATGATGTGCCCCTGCAATCGCTGACCCACCACCTCTTCCTGCAGTTCACCGAGCGCCAGATCGAGTCGCAGCAGCTCATGCCGCTCGACGGCCGTGAGGCGCTGGAGACGCAGATGGTCGCCAAGCTCGACGGCGTCGAGAAACACTTTCACGTGATCGTGCTGAAGAAAGACGGCTGCGTGTACGACTTTCTGCAGATCGCCAGCGCGCCGCAGGATCCCGAGGCCTTCCGCCATTTCGTGAGCGGCTTCTCGAGCACCAGCTGATGGTCGCCTCCTCTCCTCCCGCCTCCGTACCGCCGCCGAGCGCGCCGCCGCGCTCCTGGCGGCCCCCTCCGCCGCCGCCCACCGTGCGCGCGCTCGGCACCCTCAGCGCCTTCATGGCGCAGCTCGGAGAGGTGTCCATCCTGGCCAAGAACTGCGTGCGCGCCTTCTTTCGCAAGCCGTTCGAGGGGCGAGAGATCGTGCGACAGTTCGAGTCCCTGGGCGTCGCCTCGCTCGGCATCGTCGTCGTCACCAGCCTGTTCATCGGCATGGTGATGTCCACCCAGTTCGCCTTCGGCCTGCGCAAGTTCGGCGGCATGGAGTACACCGGCCGCGTCGTTGCGCTGACCTTCGCGCGCGAGCTCGCGCCCACGCTCACCGCAGTGATCGTCGGCGGCCGCATCGGCGCCGGCATGACCGCCGAGATCGGGGCGATGGCAGTGACCGAGCAGCTCGAGGCCATCCGTGCGCTCGGCGCCGACCCCGTGAAGAAGCTCGTCTTGCCCCGGCGCATCGCCGCCACCATCGTGCTGCCCATCGTCGGCACCATCGCGCCTGTGAAGCCCAGGATCAGCGCGAAGGTGCCCACGGTGGGCAGCACCAAGATCGAGGCGATCAGCCGCGGCAGCACGAGCTTCTTCACCGGATCGGCTCCGAGCGCGCTGATCGCGTCGAGCTGCTCCGTCACCGCCATGGCGCCGAGCTCCGCCGTCATGCCGGCGCCGATGCGGCCTCCGACGATCACCGCCGTCAGCGTGGGCGCCAGCTCGCGCGCGAAGGTGAGCGCCACGACGCGGCCCGTGTATTCCATGCCGCCGAACTTCTGCAGGCCGAAGGCGAACTGCGTCGACATCACCATGCCGATGAACAGGCTGGTGACGGTGACGATGCCCATCGACGCCACGCCCAGCGATTCGAGCTGGCGTATGATCTCGCGGCCCTCGAACGGCTTGCGAAACAGAGCACGCATGCAGTTTGCCAAGAGCGTCGCCACCTCGCCGAGCTGAGCGAGGAACGCCGTCAGCGTGCTGAGCGCGCGCACGCGGGCGGGCGGCGGCGGCACGCGCCACGACGCGCGCGGTGCGCTCGGAGGGCCGCTCTGCGAAGGCCCGCCGTGCGACGTGCTGGGAGGC
>JAICQL010000140.1 GCA_025937895.1 Polyangiaceae bacterium
CCGCGCGCTCGGCGTCCGAGTAGTAGGGCGCCTCGCGCCAGGCCGCGACCGCGAAGATGCGCTCGTCGGGCTCTCCCAGCTTTTTTAGACCGCGGCAGTGCATGTCGACGCACACGGCGCAGCCGTTGATCTGCGACGCTCGCAGGTTGACCAGCTCGATGGTGGCGCGGGGCAGGTCGCCGGCGGCGAGCCGGGACAGCGCCAGCAGCCCATCGAGGGCACCAGGCAGGGCGAGGGCAGGGCTCTTCATTCGTGCTTGCATGTCGATTCTCCCATTGTGAGCCGACGATCGTCGGCAGAGCTCTGAGCCGCCAGCGCTCTGGGCGGGGTGGCCAGGCTCGCTGCGAGAACGCCCGGGGGCGGGCGCCATCGACATCGGGTGGCGAATTTCTGTTTGCTCAGCCGTCGAGCGCGGCACGCTTGCGGCGCAACAGTGCGCGCTCGGCTGGAGAGCTCTGCGCTGCCAGCGCGCGGTCGAGCAGCTCGCGCGCTTGTGCCAGCTGCCCGAGCGAGGCGTGCAGCTCGGCGTACGTGGCCAGAGCGTAGGGATAGCGTGCCAGGAGCTCGCGCTCGGGGATGGCGTCCAGCTCGTCCAGGCCCGCGTGGGCGCCGCGCAGCATGGCCACGGCCAGGGCGCGGTTCACGTCCACGACGGGCGAGGCATGTCTGCTGCGCAGTAGCTCGTACAGGCCCAGGATCTCCGCCCAGTCCGTCTGGGCAAAGCTGGAGGCACGCGCGTGGCAGGCAGCGATGCCCGCCTCCAGGTGAAAGCGCGAGATGGTGTCCCCGCGCGCGGAGCGCGCCAGGTGCCGGAAGCCCTCCGCGATCAGCTCCGGAGCCCAGCGGCTGCGGTCCTGCTCGTGCAGCAGGAGCAGACTGCCGTCATCCGCGCGGCGCGCGGCCGAGCGCGCCAGGTGGAAGCAGAACAGCGCGCACAGCGCCTCCACCTCCGGTGACGTCCAGCGCGCGTCGGCCGCCAGCAGGCGAGCCAGCCGCAGCGACTCCGCGCACAGCGCCTCGTCGATGCCGGCTTCATCGGTGGTGCTGGCGTGGCCCTCGGTGAAGAGCTGATACAGCACGTCCAGGATGGCCGCCAGGCGCGCCGGGATCTCGGCGGCCTCCGGCAGCTCGAACGGGGCCCGCACGTCGCGCAGCCGCTGCTTGGCGCGCACGATGCGCTGCGCGATGGTGCGCTCGTCCGACAGGAACGCACGGGCGATCTGGGCGCTCTCGAAGCCGTACACGATGCGCAAGGTGAGCGCGATCTGCGCGGCCCGCGACAGGTCGGGGTGGCAGCACAGAAAGATCAGGCACAGCTCGTCGTCGAGCTGCGCCGCGCCGGGAGCGGCCTCGGCCTCCTCCAGTTGCTTGCCGAGCGGCTGCTGGCGCGCGCTCCTGCGCAGCTCATCGACGAGCGCATTGTGGGCCACGCGCACCAGCCAGGCCTCCAGCTCGCGCGCATCACCGCCGGGCCAGCGCTCGAGCGCGCGCAGGCCCGCCTCTTGGACGGCGCTCTGGATGTGGCTCAGCTGTGCGACGCCGAAGCGCCGGGTCAGCGCGGCCACCACCTTGCCGTTCGCGGCGCGAAAGGCTGAGGCGATGGCCAGCCGCTTCGGATCGAGCTCAGCCAGGGGTACGCCGCTCCTCCACTACGCGCACTTCCACGTAGCCGTTCTGTGACAGCAAGGTGGGACAGCTGCGGGCAAGCTGGACGGCCTCCGCGAGCGAGCCGGCTTCGATCAGGAACGCCCCGCCGATCGCCTCCTTCGTCTCCACGAACGGCCCCTCCACGACCTCGCCCCCGCGCACGCTGAGCCGTGCGCCGGTGTGGTCCTGCAGCTTGTGTGCGCCGACGAACTGACCGCGCTCGCGCAGCCCGGCGATCCAGGTCGAAAATTGCTGGAACAGCTGAGGTGCGAGATCGGGGCTGCCGGTGCGCTTGTCCAGGTCGGCGCCGCCGAGCAGAAGCAGGTACTTGGCCATGATGGGTTCTCCTTTTGCGCCGAGAACGGGCGGAGGCGACCGCGATCGACAAAGCGGTCGCGAATTTTTCTTACCAGGCTCGGGCGCGAGGCAGCGGCCGAACTGCGGGCCGTGGGCGCAGGTGGGGCCAATCCTGGTGCCGCACGGGTGACGCCCGGCGCCGAGCCCCTCTCTTGCGCCTCCCGCGCCGGGCTGCTTTGTTCTTTGATGTCTCGACCTTCGATACGTACATGAAGTCACTCGGCTCAGCTGCGCTCGTGCGGGTACTGGTGAAGTGCACCGCACCGTTCCTCTCTCTGTCCTGTGCGCTGGCGCCCTCGCCGGGCATCTCCGCCACTGCGCTCGATCCGGCTCAGACCACCGGTCAGCCCGCGCCGCAGGCCACTGCCGAGCAGCCCGAGCCCGCGCGCCAGGAGGGCTGGCGTGAGGGTCTGTGGGCTACCTGGAACTCGCTGCGCGGCGATGAATATGCGCTGGACGCGCACGGTCGCTTTCTCGAGCCGGGAGAGCGCCCGGAGTGCGACTCGGAGGAGCTGGTGCGCCACGGCGGTCAGGCGCTGCGCTACGGCAGCGCCGTGTACGTGCATCCGGCGTTTCGCGAGCGGCTCTTGCGCTTCGAGCAGGTGGTGACGGAGGTGGCGGAGGAGGTGTACGGTCGCGCTCCCACCCGGCTGCGCCATGCCGGCGCCTTCAGCTGCCGCAGCACGCGCAAGCGCAGCACGCGGCTGAGCGAGCACGCGCTCGGCAACGCCATCGACGTGATGGGCTTCGACTTCGGTGCGGCGCCGCGCAAGAGCCCGCCGCTCGCCAGCTTGCCGAAGGCGTTGCGCCGCCCGTTCCAGGTCCGCGTGGCCAAGCACTGGCACCAGGGCAGCAGCGCGGAGGCAGCACTGCACTCGCACTTTCTGCGCATGCTCGCCGCGCGCCTCGAAGATCGGGAGGATGTGTTCCGGGTCATGATCGGGCCGAGCCAGCGCGACCACCACGATCACTTTCACTTCGACATGTCGCCCTGGCGCTACGTGCGCTTCTGACCGCTGCTCGCGTCAGCCGGCGGTGGACCGTCGTGAGCCCGGACTGGATGGACGCGAGCCCGGTGTGGACGGGCGCGAGGCTGGGGCGGACGGGCGCGAGCCAGTGGTATCGGGCGGTAGCTGCGGCTCATCCCCGCCGAGGTCCCAGGACTCCACGGGCCAGCGCTGCCAGGCCTCACGGTGCAGCTGCTGCATGCGCTCGGGGTCGGCAGAGAGCCAGCGCCACTCGGCGGGCGAGAGGCTGAAGGGACCGTCGCGCAGCGCGCGCTCACGCAGCTCGTCCAGGCGCCGCGCAGAGACCGGGGGATGCTGGCCGTCGATGCTCTGCAGATGCGCCGCGAGCAGCACCGGATCGAGCACGAGGTCGCGAAAGCGGCCTGCCACGTCGCCGCGCGTGAGCTCGCGCAGGTCATCGATGCGGGAGAGCAGCGGGACGGGCTCGAGCTCGACCGGCGTGACGAGCAGGTTCGCCTGGCGCACGCGCGCGCCCATCGGCACGCTGGAGACGAGCGCGTGCAGCGGGATCGAGAGCAGCCATGGCAGCCACACGGGGGTGAGCCAGAGCCACGCCGCGCCGCCCTGAGCTGCGGCCATGGCGGCCGCACCAGCGCCCAGCACCGTGGCCGGCAGCTCGTCGCGGAGCACGCGCGAGAGCTGGCTCTGGGCGCGGCGCTGCTGTGAGCTCCAGCCGACGGCGCCCCCGGCCACGATGCCGAGCACGATGCGCGTGTGGTGCAACATCAGGAGCGGCGCCAGCGCAGCCCCCAGCACGATGCCCAGCAGCCCGCCGAGCACCACGCGGGCCGCGCCGCCATGTGCAGCGCGGCGCCGGCGGGCTTGCAGCGTGTCGATGATGCCGAGCAGCCAGGGGCCCAGCAGCACTGCCAGCGTGACCAGCCCCAGCAGCTTGGCGAGCGCCTCGAACTGGGGGCCGCCAGTGTGCCAGGCGAGCAGACCCAGGCCGACGAAGGTGAACCAGCCCGGCCCTGCCAGATAGGCGCAGGCCCCGAGCAGCAAGTGAATGCGGCTCATGCCCTTCAGGCCTTGCATGCGTGCGATGGCCAGGTGCTGGAGGTTGCCCTGACACCAGCGCCGGTCGCGCACGACGTATTCGCTCAACGTGGGCGGCAGCTCCTCATAGCTGCCCGCCTCCAGATCATGCGCGATGCGCACGTGCCAGCCGGCGCGGCACAGGAGCGCGGCCTCCACGAAATCATGGCTGAGCACGTGGCCGCCGAACGGGGGCTCGCCGTTCAGCTTGGGCAGCTGGCAGCAGTCGAGGAAGGCGCGCACGCGCAGCACGGCGTTGTGCCCGTAGTAGTTGCCGTGCTCACCGGACCAGGCGGCGAGGCCGCGCTGGAAGTTGGGCCCGCAGACGCTGGCGGCGAACGCCTGCGCGCGCGAGAACAGCGTCTCACCGCGGTGCAGCGCAATGGGCGCCTGGAGCAAGCCGAGCTGCGGGTCGCGTTGCATGCGCCGCACCAGCTCCACCAGCACCTCGGCGCTCATCACGCTGTCGGCGTCGAGCGGAATGGCAAACTCGTAGCGCGGGGCCCAGCGCTCGAAGAACTCGGCGAGATTGCCAGCCTTCTGGCGCTCGTTGTGGGCGCGCCGGTGGTAGTAGATGGGCACGCGGCTGGCCTCGGCGGAGACGCGGCGAAACGCGCGCTCTTCGTCGGCGCACACCTGCGGGTTGCGCGAGTCGCTGAGCACGAAGATCTCGAACGAGGAGCCCTCGGGCAGCGCGCTGAGCGCCTCGCGCATGCCCGCCAGCGCCGCGAACACGTCCTCGGAGCTCTCGTGATAGATGGGCATGAGCAGCGCGGTGCGCCCGAGCCCTCCGGCAGCTGGCACGGCGGCAGCCGCTGCTCCGGCGCTGGTGGTGGAGCGGCGCTCGCGGCGGCGCAGGGCGAAGCCGAGCACTGCCGTGGAGAGCCCGATCGCAGCCTGGCCGAACAGAAACGCAAACAGCGCGATCCAGAGCAGCTCGAGCGCGCTCGCGCCGTCGCTGCGCAGGGCGCGCCACAGCACGTAGCAGGCGCCCAGGGTGAGCCCGACCGGTGGCAGCAAGCCGCGCAACCAGCGGGGCAAGTGTGCGGGCTCGAACGCCTGCGGGCGGAAGCTGGCCCGTCGCGGGCCCTTGCCGGCGCGCGGATCGCCAAAGCGCAGCGCGGCGCGGCGTGCACGCTCGATGTCGCCGAGGAAGAGCTCGGGCCGTGCGGCGATGAACGCGCGCAGCCAGAGCGGGTCTGCCCCCTCCGGGAGCGCCTCGTACAGCGCCGCACGCCAGGCCTCGAAGCGCGCCTGCGCATGAGCCACGGCCAGGGCCGCATGCTGCTCGGCCGAGCTGGCGTGGACGTCTCGAGCGAGCTCCCGCGAGAGCGCTCGCACCCGCTTACGATCACTCAGGCCCAAGGTGCGCAGGTAGTTGGCGACGCGGCGGCTGGCGCGCAGCGTGGTCTCGCTGGATGGCTCGCGGCTGGAAGCCGGCGGCGGCGACTCGAGCGCGTCTACTCGATTTGCCATGCGTAGCTCCACGTCTCGGTCAGGGTATCCGGGCCTGCGCGCAAGAAGGCCCGCAGTTCCAC
The DNA here is from genome assembly GCA_025937895.1 of Polyangiaceae bacterium. Lineage (GTDB taxonomy): Bacteria > Myxococcota_A > Polyangia > Polyangiales > Polyangiaceae > SZUA-265. The sequence goes on from JAICQL010000140.1 coordinate 5,606, forward strand.
GTCGCGAGCGCCGGGCTCCGGCGCCACCTCGAAAGAGGCGCGCCAGGTGCGCGCCAGCTGATTGTCCTCCACGTGGTGCTCCAGCACTCGGCCGCCGCTGGCCGAGATCACGGCCTCGACCGCCAGCTGTCGCTGGGGCTCCGGCAGGCGAAAGTCGACGATGAAGCGCCGCCCGCGCTCGGTGGGAGCGGTGCGCGTGCTCTGCACCTCTCCGCCGGGACCGCGGCCCACGACGGCGCCAAAATGCAGCCGATAGCGCAGCTCCAGGGTGGCGGGCAGCGCGGGCACCTGATCGGGCACCCAGGCCATGGCGATGTTGTCCCCCGTCTCGTCCTTCGTCGCGATCTCCAGCAGCCGCACGCTGCCCCGCTCGAAGCCTTGCAGGGGCTCGACCCACATGCTCGGGCGGTCCTGGTAGCGCGCCTCCAGATCTTGATAGTGATCGAAGTCGCGGTCGCGCTGCAGCAGCCCGAAGCCACGCGGTGAGTCGAGCCGGAAGCTGGACGTCACCGTACGCCGGGGGTTGCGCAGCGGGCGGAACAGCCGCTCTCCAGTGGCGCCGGCGAGCGCCAGCCCGTCGGAGTCGTGCACCTCCGGGCGGTAGTCGTGCGGGCAGCCGCCGGACTCCTCCCCGCACAGATACATGCTGCTGGCCGGAGCCAGGCCGAGTGAGGCCCGCGGATCACGCACGAACAGCCGTGCGTGGACGTCGAGCACCGTGTTGCTGCCCGGCAGGAGCCGGAAGGCATACGCGCCGGTGGCGCGCTGGCTCTCCAGGAAGGCCAGGATCCACAAGCTCGTGTCCTGCGCGCCGGGGCGCTGCAGCGCAAAGCGGGTGAAGCAGGGAAACTCCTCCGGCCCGGCGCTGCCCAGATCGATGCTGAGACCGCGCGCGGAGAGGCCGTACACGTTGCCTGCGCCCAGCGCACGGAAGTAGCTGGCACCGTGAAAGGTCAGCACCTCGTCGCGATAGTCAGCGCGGTTGAGCGCGGTGTGAATGCGCAGCCCCGTCAGCTCCAGCCCGTCTGCAGGAGGAGGCCGCTCCAGGCCATCGTAACGGAACCAATCCGTGGTGAAGGGAAGCTTTCGTTCTTGCCCGTCGTCCAGCACGGACACCGTCACCGGGGTGCGGTACCCGGGCCCGGCGTGGAAGAACTGCACCTCGAAGCGACCGGGCTGCCCCCGCCACAGGCTGCGCTCGGGTCGAAAGCGAATCTTGCGATAGCCGTCGTAGTCGATCGAGCTCAGCACCTCCGGCAGGCGCATCACCCGCGGCGGCGCAGCGGGCTTCTCCGCCAGCGCGCGAGCCTCATCCACCCAGCGCTGGAACGCCGGCGGGGGCGCCTCGGCTGGTGCCGGGGTTGAGGCTGCAGCGTGTGCTTGCTCCACCGGCGCCTGTGGGCGCGGTCCGTCGGGGCGCCGTGCACCGGAGCCGTCGCCGTGGGCGCAAGCGGCGAGCAGCAGCGAAGCAGCGCACAGCGCGCGCCAGTGCGTTGCCACCCGTGTGGAGGCAGCGGCGCTCATCGCCGTCGCCCGTCGTCACCCGGGGTGGTGCTCGGCTGGTGTGGATGTGGCGATCCGGCCGAGGCAAGGCGGCAAGCCAACCTCGGGAAAGAACCGCTAACGTGCTGCGCGTCTCCCCCCGACGCGCAGCGCCTGTGCTGCCCCTGCTCGCTCGCTACCATGCGTTTTTGTGCCTGCTTGCGTTCGTCGCGCCGTGCTGCAAGGCACATGCCTTGGCAGGCAGACACCTGCAGGCCGGCTGGAGCGCTCGTTTTTGCTGGGCAGTCCGGATGGTGGGGCAGGTCGACTCGAGGGTGCGCGTCGCGCCTCGTCCCGCAGGCTTCACCGGTTCTGCAGCGCGCGCACCAGCTCGGCCTTGCTCATGGTGGAGCGCTGCGGCACGCCCGCGCTGCGTGCGCGCGCGTAGAGCTCGGCCTTGGTCCATTGCTCGAAGTCGCGCCCCTTGCCGCCGCGAGAGCGACGCGTACCGTTGCCATTGCTGGCAGCGCGCGGGCCCGAGCCAGGACGGGGAGCGGTACTGCCGCGAGCCGCAGCGGTGCTGCCCCGAGCCGTCGTAGCCTTGCCGCTGCGAGCCGCGGCCGTGCGCTGACGGCGAGCGGTGGCGCTGCGTGCCGAGCTGGCGCCGCGCCTGCGCTCGGGTGAGCCAGCAGCACGGCTCGACCGTGCTTCATCCGCGTTGCGCCGCACCAGTTTGTTGAAGTTGGTGTTCTTGCCCTCCTGGTAGAGAAAGGCCAGGCCTTGCTCGTCGAACTTTGCAAACCACTCGTCCCACTCGATCGGCTGCAGCGTGCCGGCGCCGGAGAAGCCGGGAAAGTCGATGCGGATCAGGCCCACGTCGGTGCTGCCGCGCGTGCGCTTGACCGTCGCAGGGTGACCGCCGTGGCGCTCTACCCAGCGCTTGATCTCCTGATGGTTGATGGTCCGTTTTGCAGCTGACATGTTTGCGTTCTCCTCTCGCGGCGGCGCGCACGGCAGCAATGCCGGCGCCGGATGAGAGTGACAGAGCAATCACCGTGCCTCATCCCTGTGTGAGCTGACTGCGATACGAGCAAACGATGCTCGGCGGAGCGTCGCTGCGCGAGCGCCAGGGGTGCTGGAGGAGGTTGCTGCCGAGGCGACCGCAGTAGGTTGCTGCCGAGTCTGATGGTGAGCTCGGACGAGGGAGCTCGATCAACAGAGGAGCGCCGCAACGACACAGCGCAGGCGCAGCCGCAGCGCAGGGGACCAGCAGCGGAAGGGCACAGCAGCAGAGGCACAGCAACGCAGGAGCGTGGGTGCCCTCAGTCCGGGCAGTGGCTTGGCCCTGTCGTTGCTACTCATGGTGACGCTGGGCGAGTGCACCGCAGGGTGCACCCGACCAGAGAGGGCCGGGTGGCCCCCACAGGGAGGTGGAACATGTGGATAATTACGACATCGAGCTGGAGCCCACGGGTGCTCAGCATCGTGCGCATCGTGTTTGGCTTCGTGTTCATGATGGCGGGCACTACAAAGCTGTTCGGCTTTCCCGCCGCGGATCCGTCGATGACAGCCGCTGCCGCTGGCTCCTTGCCTTGGGTGGCGGGCGTGCTCGAGACCTTCGGCGGGGCCGCCATCATCCTTGGCCTGCTCACGCGCCCCATCGCCTTCTTGCTGGCGGGTGAGATGGCGGTGGCGTACTTCATGGTGCACGCGCCGCAGTCCTTTTTTCCCACTCTCAACGAGGGCGTGGCCGCCGTGTTGTATTGCTTCTTCTTCCTGTACCTGAGCTTTGCGGGCGCAGGCGAGTGGAGCGTGGACGCAGCGCTCGCGCGCCGCGGGCCACCGCGTGGGCGCAGGGAGGTGGAGCCAGAGGGCAGGCTGGCGACGGCGCGCTAGCGACCCGTGGCGATCGTGATGGCGCCCGCTCGCCGGCGACGACAGCGCCAACCATGGACAAAAAAGTGAGCGGCGGGCGCTCTCTCAGAGCACCCGCCGCGCGTCGCACCGTCACTGGGCAGCCGTCACTGGGCAGCCGTCGCTGGGCAGCCGTCACCCGGCAGCCGTCACTCGGCAGCCGTCACTCGGCAGCCCTTCACTCGGCGGCTCTCACTCGGCGGCCATCGTACCGCGATCCTTGCGCCGGGGCTTGGAGAGGGCGCCCAGCAGGCGCAAGACCAGCGTCTCGGCCTCACGGCGCCCCAGAAGCGCAGCGTGCAGAGCCACGTCCGCCAGCGACACCATGCCCACGAGCTGCTGGTTCTGGTCCACGATCGGCAGGCGGCGCACCTGCGCATCCGCCATCAGCGCGATGGCGCGCTCCAGCGTGTCGTCGGGCGTACAGCTCTGTGCCGGCTGCGCCATCACGTCGCACACGCGCACCTGCTGCAGCGGTAGACCCTTGGTGTACGCAGCCATGCAGATGTCACGATCGGTGATCATGCCGCGCAGGTGGCCCTGCGCGTCGACCACCGGCACTGCGCCGCAGTCGTGATCCCACATGATCTGCGCGGCTCGATGCAGCGAATCGTCGTCGCTGCAGCTCTGCACCGACTCGCTCATGATGGCGCGCACCCGCAGCTGGCCCGAGCGCTTGGCGCTGGGGCGCGATGCCGGCTCCAGGCCGAGCGAGGCGTGCATCACCTTCGTCAGCTGGCGCGCGCGCTCGGTGGCCGTGGAGAGCGCCTGGTGAAAGCCGCGATCCAGCTCCTTCTCCAGCTTCTCCAGCCGCGTGCCGAATTCGCCCGTGCGCTGTCGGGTCTCCAGCGCCAGTAGATGCAGCTGGAGCCGAGCGTCGTCGCTCGCGCTGCCGAGGTCCTCCAGCAGTTGCTTGAGGTTGCTATTCTTCGTCGCGCCCGAGGCGTGCTGGGCCATGTTAGTCCTCCTCATTGGTGCGGGCGCAAGCGGTGCTGCCCGGCGCGCCTCGTCTGCATAACTCGGACCAGGGGGGCTGATGCCGGGCACGCGCAGGAGTGGGGTCTTTGCTTACGGAGTGCGTGGGGCAAATGCGAGCGGGTGAGCTGATTTGCCGCGCCCCATGCGCAGCACGTCGCCGTCGCGCGGTCACACGGACTCCGGGCCAGCCCAGCAGAATGCCTTGACCCAGCGGCCAGGTGGCGCTTTGGCGCGGGGCACGCCGGGCGTTCTTCCCGGTTGTCCGCAGTTGAGCGCCCGCAAGGTGATCACGCCGGTGCTCGGGAACGCCTCGCGCCCGGGAAGGAGCTGATCAAAGCTGAGCGCCGTCTCCAGATCGACCAGGAACGAGACAGCCCCCCTCGCCACCCGCGCCCCGGCGCACGCGCGCGGAACAAGGAGAAAAATGATGCCCCCAGCCCCCGCCTGCAGCCACCGTCACCATTCCCGGAGCACGGAGCGGGGGGCGCGCTCTTGACGTCGCGCACCGTCGCGGGCTCCGTCGAGCGCGTCTCGGCCCCGCCCGCGGGGTTGCCGGAGCTGGAGGCGGAGCTAGCCGCGTTGCGGCAGCGCTTTCCAGGGGCCGTGCTGCAGCGCTACCTGGCTCGGGTGCCGAGCGCCGCGCAGGGCACGTATGTAGCCCCGGGCGCGGCCTTGATAGGCAGCGTGAGCCTGGCGGAGCAGGCCAGCGTCTGGCACGGCTGCGTCCTGCGCGCCGACATCAACCGCATCGAGGTCGGCGCTCGCAGCAACGTTCAGGATGGCAGCGTGGTGCATGTGGGCGATCGCGACGCGGCGCTGATCGGTGCCGATGTGGTGGTGGGCCACGGCGCGGTGATCCACGGCTGCCGCATCGAAGACGCCGTGCTCGTGGGTATCGGCGCCACCATCCTCGATGGCTGTGTGATCGGGCAGGGCAGCGTCGTCGGCGCTGGTGCGGTCGTCACCGCGGGTACCATCATCCCCCCGCGCAGTCTGGTGCTGGGCATCCCTGCCAAGGTCAAGCGCAGCCTGGACGAGGCGGAGGAGCGCTTTCATCGGGAGCTGGCAGCCAAGTACACACGCCTGGCTCACAACTACGTGTACGGCTGAGCCGCCCGGGCAGAGCCCAGGCGGCCTCACCCGCGCCGGGGCGGCGCGCTCAGCAGCTCAGTGCTCAGCAACCGCGCTCAGCAGCTCAGTGCTCAGCAAGCGCTCAGCAACTCAGCAACTCAGCAACTCAGCCGCGGTACGTCAGCCGGTAGACCGCGCCGCGGTAGTCGTCGCTTATCAGGAGCGAGCCGTCGTCCAGCACCTCGACGTCCACGGGCCTGCCGCTGACGGTATCCGTCTGCTCGTTCAGCCAGCCCGAGACCAGCGGCTCGTAAGCGCTGACCCGGTTCTCATCCAGACGCGCGACCATGATGCGATACCCGCTCTTGCGCGAGCGATTCCACGACCCGTGCTCGGCCACGATGGCCGCGTTGCGGTACCTCTCGGGGAACATCTTGCCCGTGTAGAAGCGCATGCCGAGCGCGGCCACGTGTGCGCCCAGCGCGTATGCCGGCGGCTCGAAGCTCGCGCACGACTTGCCCTTGCCGAAACCAGGGTCCAGGTACTTGCCCGCGTGGCAATAGGGGAAGCCAAAGTGCAGCCCCGCCTTGTGCGCGCGGCCCAGCTCGTCCGGGGGAATGTCGTCGCCCAGCTCGTCCCGGCCGTTTTCCGTGAACCACAGCTCCTTGGTCTGCGGGTGCCAGTCGAACCCAACGGAGTTGCGCACGCCGCTGGCGAACACCTCCAGGTTGCTGCCATCGGGCTTCATGCGGGCGATCGTGGCGAAGATGGCGTCCTCACGCTCGCAGACGTTACAGGGCGCGCCCACCGGGATGTACAGCAAGCCATCCGGACCAAAGCGCAGGTAGCGCCAGCCGTGATGCTTCTCCTTTGGCAGCTTGTCGGTCACCAGCTGCGGCTTGGGCGGATCACTCAGCTTGCCGTCGATGCCGTCGATGCGCAGCAGCCGCGCGACCTCGGCGATGTACAAGGTGCCGTTGCGGTAGGCGATGCCGTTCGGCGTGTCGAGGCCGCTGGCCACCACGTGCACCCGGTCGACCTTGTGGTCACCGTTGGCGTCCACCAGCGCGTACACCTTGTCCTCGGTGCGGTTGCTGACGAAAACCGTGCCCTTGGCTCCGAGCGCCAGCGAGCGCGCGTTGGGCACTTCCGCCGAGTAGACCTCGATGGAGAAGCCCTCCGGCAGCTGCAGTCCGTCCAGGGTGGGCGGCCCCTTCGGCGGATTGACGGGGCCATTGCGGGCGCTGGTGCCCGGCACCGGTACGGTGCCCTCGGGCGCCTCGGTGGGGCCGGCGCCGGGCGGCGCTAGCTGTTCGCCACTGCCAGCAGCTCCAGCCGCAGCGGGGGCTGCGCTGGGTGCGGCAGCGGCTGCGCTGGACGCCGCTGACTCGGGGCTGGGCGGCTGCTCTTTCTTGGCGCAGCTCACGCTCAGGAGCAGCGCGAGCCCGGCACCGAGAACGTGTCGAGAGACGAAAGCGGTAGGTCGGGTAGAGGTTTGCACGGCGCGGGAGTTTGCCCTGAAACCACGCGCTTGGCTGCAGGATTTCGCAGCAGCATCGTCTGCGCGCATTGGATGGCCGAGCGTAGATGGCGGAGCCGGCGCAGCACGCCACCAGTCGAGCCTCACCAGCAGTCGAGCAGCGCCGCACCCCAGGAGAGGCCGCCGCCAAAGCCACACAACATCACCCGCGAGCCCGGCTCCAGCCGCCCTTGTGAGGCAGCCTTCTCCAGGGTGAGCGGGATGCTGGCGGCCGCGGTGTTGCCGAAGGTCTCGATGGTGGTCACCGTGCGGTCCATCGACAGCTCGAGCGAGCCCATGATGTGCTCAATCATCCGCAGGTTGCTCTGGTGCAGCACCACCAGGTCCAGGTCGCGCGGGCGCAGCCCGTGTTGCGCCAGCAGTGAATGGATGACGCGCGGCACTGTCTCCACGGCAAAGTCCCACACCTTGGGGCCATGCATCGAGAAGGTGTTGCTGCGCCTCTCCAGCACGCTGGCGTCCACGGGGCGGCGGGTGCCGCCCGCCGGCACCTCGATGCAGTGCCGGCCGCGGCCGTCGCTGCCCAGGGCAAAGTGGATCTGCCGCTCGTCGTCCGGTGTGCGACTCAAGAGCACGGCGCCTGCTGCGTCGCCGAAGAAGATGCAGGTGCGCCGATCTTGCCAGTCCAGAATCTTGGAGAAGGCGTCGGTGCCTACCACCAGCACGTGACGATACTGGCGCGGCTGCGCCAGCATCATGCTCTGCGCCACGTTCAGCGCAAAGACGAAGCCGGCGCACACCGAGTTCACGTCAAAGGCCGGGCACTGCCGCGCGCCGATGCCCAGCTTGTCCTGAATCAGGCAGGCAACGGCCGGCTGGGATTGATCCGGGGTGGCGCAGGCCACCACGATCAGATCCACCTCCGACTTGTGCACCCCCGAGCGCTCCAGGCACTCGAGGGCAGCGCGATAGCCCAGATCACTGGGTGCCTCGTCAGGGGCCGTCAGGCGCCGTTCGCGGATGCCCGTGTGCGAGACGATCCACTCGTGTGAGGTGTCGAGGGTTCGGCTGAGCTCCTGGTTGGTGAGCTTCCTCTCGGGCACGTGGGCCCCGATGCCGCTGATGCGAATGCCCATTTCTCCTCCGTCCGTGCTGCGGGTGTGGGGCTCGAGTCCGGCTAGCTGGCGCCAAAGGCCCGGACAGCCGAGCCTGCGATGCGAGTGGGGCTGGAGCGCTCCGCGAGCCAGCGCGTTGCGGCGTGCCAGAGCGTCTGGTGCGCTCGGCTGCTCACGACCAGGCCGACGTGACCGGCGTCGATGCTCAGCGACTTGCGCTCCGCCGAGCTGACCAGGTCCTCGATGGCCAGGGTGGACGAGGGCGGTACCAGATGATCCTTGTCCGCCGTGAGCAGCAGCAACGGAGAGCGAATGTTGCTCAGGTCGACGCGCCGCTGCCCGAGCTCGAGCTCGCCCCGCACCAGCTGATTGTCTTGGTACAGCTTGCGCACGAACTCGCGAAAGGTGGCGCCGGCGACGGGGATGTTGTCGTTCACCCAGCGCTCCATGGCAAAGTAGCTGGACACGAAGCGCTCGTCGTCCAGTTGCTCGAGCAGGCCCAGGTTCTTCTCCAGCACGTTCTGCACCGGACGCAGCGCCAGGAAGCAGGTCTGCAGGAATGACGCTGGACAGTTGCCATGGGCGTCGATCAGCGCGTCGACGTCGAAGTATTTGGGGTTGGTCCAGACCTGCAGCAGCGACTCGGACCCCGAAAAGTCAATGGGCGCAGCCAGCAAGCTCAGCGTCTTCACGCGCTGCGGCTCGAGCGCCGCGTACAGGGCGCTCATCGTGCCGCCCATGCAATAGCCGAGCAGGTGCAGATCCTCTCGCCGGTGCTCGCGCGTGATGAAGCTCACCACGTCCGCCAGGAAGTGACACACGTAGTCCGCGAGGGTCAGCTTCGCATCCTCGACCGTGGGTACGCCCCAGTCGATCAGGTACACGTCAAAGCCGCGCTCCAGGTAGCGCTGCACCACGCTCTTGCCCGGCTGCAGATCGAGGATATAGGGGCGATTGACCAGCGCGTAGCAGAGCAGCACCGGCTCTGCGTAGAGGGCGGGCTCAGCACGCCGGTAGCGCAGCAGCTTGAGCGTGCCGCGAGTGAAGACCACGTCGTGAGGGGTGGTGCCCACGCGCGTCGTCAGGGCCTTGCGCAGCGCCGCCGGCGAGCGCAGCACGCGATGCCACGCGCGCTGCTGCTCGGCGAGCACCGCTCTCTGATGTTCAGCCAGGCGAGCGAGCATCCGCGGCCTCACATCGCCATGCCGCCGTTGACGTCCAGCACCTGCCCGGTGATGAAGCCAGCCGCGGGAGAGGCCAGATAGAGCACGCTGGCGCCGATCTCCATCGGATCGCCCAGGCGCCCCACGGGTGTGCTGTCGATCACCGCCTGCAACACCTTCTCTGGCACGGCCTCCAGCATGCGCGTCTTGATGAAGCCGGGCGCGATGGCGTTCACTGTCACGCCCTTGCTGGCGTATTCTCGCGCCAGGCTCTTGGTCAGCCCGATCAGGCCGGCCTTGGCTGCCGCGTAGTTGGCCTGGCCGAAGTTGCCGATGCGACCCACGATGCTGGAGATGTTGATCACCCGACCCCAGCCGCGCAGCGCCATCGAGTCGATGAACAGCCTCGTGACGTCGAACACACTGTTCAAGTTGGTGTTGATCACCTCGTCCCAGCTGCCACGATCCATCTTGCGGAAGGAGCGGTCGCGCGTGACCCCGGCGTTGTTGACCAGGATGTCGATGCCCTCGAAGTCGTCGCTGATGCGGCCGCACTCCTCGCTCACGGCGCTGGATTTGGAGATGTCGAAACAATAGGCCTGGGCCCGGCGCCCCAGCTCCTCGATCTCGGCGCAGACCTGACGCGCGCTCGCCTCTCCCGAGGGGCTGGCGCCGATGGCCACGTCGGCGCCGGCAGAGGCCAACGTCAAGGCGCAGGCGCGCCCGATGCCGCGCGAGCCGCCGGTAATGAATACCTTCTTGCCCAGCAAGCTGAAGCTGGGGATGTGGACGACCCCGGACTGGGGTGCGGAGCTGGGGCTGGGTGCGATCAATGCGGTAGCCATTTGGCAAGAGTCTCCCGTTGCGGAGTGGGCGCGCGCAGCCAGTGTGGGTTGCTCGCGCCCTCCGGCGAAAGGGGTTGCAGTCAGGGGCGGCGAGCGCTGCTACGCCGCTGGGTGCCGGTGAATCCGGCGCTCGAAGGGTGCGCTCCCGAGAACGCGCGGAGGCCGAGGCGCATGGATTGCAGAAACAGCGCCGACCTCAGGTAGCGATCGGTGGCGCGCGTGAGCAGCGCCAGACAGCGCGAGCGGAGCCGCCGCGGATCTACGAGCAGCCGTGGCTCCGCAGGTCTTGGCCCGGCCACGGCTAGGCTCGGGCAGGCTCCTGATAGCCTCGGTCCGAGTCGCGATCGCGGTACTCGCGCGCCGCCTCCGCCGGGATGACGCTGCCATTGCGCGCGACATCGAACCAGCGCTCGGCAGCCCGCTGGAACTCGCGGAACTGCGACTCCGACTGCTGCTTGAAGCTATCCGAGAGCTTGCCCCACAGCTCCTCCACCAGGCGCCGGTACTCCTCGGGAGAGCGCGCATCGCTCACGCGAAAGCCTTGCTCGATGACGTCGATACCCGAGCGATACGTCGAGTCGACCAGCTCCCGCTGCTTGTTGAAGAAGTCCTTGGTCGAATCCAGCCAGCGCTTCTGCACCGCCTCGCTCCACTCGCCTGCAGTGCCGGGCGAGCTCGCAGGCGCGGAGGGCCATTGCTGAACCCACTGCCGAAACACATCTTGCTGGGCTTGCAGGGTGGCCTCTGAGGCCCGGCGGAAACTCTCGAACAGTTGAGCGAACATCAACATCCCTCCATGCGGGCAACGGCAGCGAGCGAAGTGCGGGCTGGCGTTGCGCGGACCCCAGAGCAAGGGTCGAGCCATCACACTCGGGCCGACATGGTTGCCGGGCCGTGCATCGCCAGAGCACCGGCCAGACCATTTCACCGCCGCAACGCGGCAATGTGTGGCGCGCAGATCAGCCCGCAAGTGGCATTCAGCCTCACCCGTGGCAGGCGCGCGCTCTGGCCTGCGAGCTGCGTGACGAGCTCCAGTCTGTTTTGAATTGCCTGAAGTTCAGAGCCTTTGCGATACGGGCTCGGTCACCACGGGGCCGCCGTGTGGGGCATGTTACGACTTCGTACCGTCGCCGCTGCTGGACGAAGACGAGCTCGGGTCGGCAGCAGAGGGCTCGTGCGCGCGGATGAAGTCTCGCACCTGCGGATAGACCTGTTCGCGCCAGCGCCGCCCGCTGAAGATGCCGTAATGGCCAGCCCCCTTCACCATCAGGTGCTGCTTGCTCGCCGCCGGCAGTGAGGTGCAGAGATCGTGTGCGGCGCGCGTCTGCCCGAGACCCGAAATGTCGTCCAGCTCTCCCTCGATGGTGAGCAGCCCGGTCTCGCGGATGGCCTCCGGCGCCACGCGCACGCCCCCGACGTACCACTGACCGCGCGGCAGCAGGTGCTCCTTGAACACCACCCGGATGCAATCCAGGTAGTACTCCGCGGGTAGATCCAGCACGGCGTTGTACTCATCGTAGAAGCGCCGGTGCGCTGCCGCGTCCTCCAGGTCGCCCTCGACGAGGTGGCGGTAGAAGTCCCAATGAGAGCCCATGTGCCGGCCCGGGTTCATGGCGATGAAGCCGGCGTGCTGCAGGAAGCCAGGGTACACGCGACGCCCGCGGCCCGGGTAGCGCGCCGGTACCTCGTGCAACACGTTGCTCTCGAACCACTGCAGCGACTGGCGGGTGGCGAGATCATTCACGCGTGTGGGATGGCAGCGCGCGTCGATCGGCCCGCCCATCATGGTCAAGCTGCGCGGGCCCCGCTCGCCCGCGGTGGCGCGCAGCGCGGTAGCCGCAAGCACGGGCACGCAGGGTTGACAGACGGAGATGACGTGCAGTTGATCGGCACCGATGTGGAGCATGAACTCGCGCACGTACGCAACATAGTCTTCGAGCGTGAACGGCCCCTGATTGAGTGGGACGAGCCGCGCGTCGATCCAGTCGGTGATGTACACGCGGTGCTCGCGCAGCATGGTGCGCACCGTGTCGCGCAGCAAGGTGGCGTGGTGACCCGAGAGCGGTGCCACGATGAGCACCGCGGGATCGCTCGCCAGCGCGGTTGCGGTTGCGGGGTCATCCGTCTGCCGCTCGAAGGTCAGCAGTCGGCACAAGGGCTTGCTCAGCACGGCGCGCTCCACCACCGGCAGCACCGCGCCCCGGACCCGCACGGAGTTGATCCCGAACTCTGGCTTCGGATAGTCCTTGCCCATGCGATAGAACAGCTCGTACCCCGCCGCGATGCGCGCGGCGCCGGGCAACTGGGCGAGCCAGCTGCCGGGGGTCGAGAACATGCACGCGCCAACGCGTGCGAGATATGTCATCGGGCTCAAAAGGGCGCGATTAAACTCGTGGATCTGGTACAGCATCAGCAGCCGGAACGGCGGAGCGGCACCCGAGAGCCGGGCAATGCGCGCGCCGAATGTATTGCCACCAGCGTAGCACGGCCCTGGCGCAGCCTCAAAAATGCACCCCCTGGCCGGGGGCGTGCGCCGAGCGCTGCCCCTGCCTGGTGCGAAATGCTGCGAGCCGTTTTGGGTGCGTCAGCGCACCGTCCAGCCGCCGTCGACCACGATCGTCTGCCCGGTGATGTTGCGCGCAGCTGGCCCAACCAGAAAGGAGATGATGCCCGCGAGCTCGTCGATGCCAATGAAAGCGCGCTTGGGCATGGGCTCCAGCATGATGCGCTGGATGACCTCCGACTCGCTGATGCCGTGGCTGCGCGCCTGGTCGGCGATCTGCTGGTCCACCAGCGGCGTCTTCACATAGCTGGGGCAGATGGTGTTGATGGTGATGTCGGTGCTCGCCGTCTCCAGGGCGATGGCCTTGGCAAAGCCGACCATGCCGTGCTTGGCGGCCACGTACGCGCTCTTGTAGGGGCTGGCCACCAGCGAGTGAATGCTGCCGATGTTCACGATGCGGCCGAAGCGTCGCTCGCGCATCATCGGCAGCACCGCGCGCGTGAGCCGCGCCACTCCGGTCAACATTACCTGGATCAGGTAGTCCCAGCGCGCGATGGGGAACTCCTCCAGCGGAGCCACGTATTGCAGGCCCGCGTTGTTGATCAGGATCTCCACCGGGCGGGAGATGCGCCCGAACGCCTCGTTCACGCTTTGCTCCGACGTCACGTCCAGGGCGATGGCCTCCGCGGAGCCACCGCTGCGGCGGATCTGTTCCGCCAACTCGGTCACTCCGGGCAGCTTCACGTCGCTGACGATGAGGTGATGACCCGCCTGCGCGAGCTCGCTGGCGACGCCCGCGCCGATGCCGCTGGCGGCGCCCGTGATCAAGATGCTGTGCATGAAGCCTCCTCGAATGGAGGCCGTCCGAGCGCAAGCATCGTGCCATCCCGGTGCTCGGCTCGCGCGCCCGCTGCTTGCGGTCAGCCGGAGGCCATGATGGGCGGTGAGGAGCGGCGCCTCCCCCTCGAGGGCGCCGCTCCTGGTTACATCATCGGGCGAGGCTGGCGCCGGTTGCCTCTGGATGGCGCGGCAGAGTCAGCTGGCGGCCGACCTGGTGCGAAGGGCCTGCACTTGCAACCAAACTTTGCCGGGGCGAACGCCCGGTGCCAAACCAGCCGCATGACGCCTGGCTATAGCGTTCGCCTGAGTCGCCGCGCCGACGTCGCGCAGCTCCCGCGCATCGAGCGTGCTGCGCTGCAGCGCTTTGCCGATTATGAAGTGGGCTTTCGCGCCCAGGCCCCCGCGGTCCCGAGCTCGCCGGATACGTTGCTGGCGGCCCACGCCGACGGGCGGCTGTGGGTCGCGGCGGATGCGGCAGAGCAGCCCGTCGGCTTTGCGCTGCTGCTGGAGCTGGGTCTGTTCGCTCACGTGGAGGAGCTGGCAGTGTTGCCCGAGCAGGGCGGGCAGGGGCTGGGCAGCGCGCTGCTGGAGGCGGCCTGTACCTGGGCAGATACCCGCGGCTTCTCCGCCGTTACCCTCAGCGCCTACCGTGACGTGCCGTGGAATGCGCCGTTCTGCGCGCGGCACGGCTTCGTGGCCCTGGCCGAGGCGGAGCTGCCGCCGGAGCTCGTGCAGGTGCTCGACCGGGAGCGCGCGCTCGGCTTGCGCACGGATCGGCGCGTGATCATGCAGCGCGAGCTGTGAAGTTTGCAGCGATTTTTCGTCGCTGCTTGTTTCTGAAGCCGCAGCAGCTGCGCTATATTTGGCCCGATGCCAGCCCGTGATTCCCGAGACAAGCCCGCCAGAGCTCGAGCTCGCAAGGGTGCGCCCCGCGTCGCTTCGGACCGGCTTCCGGAGCTCAGCTCCCTTTCCGAGCAGGAGCTGACCGCTCTGGCCGCCTCGATCGAGCGCGAGCTGCGCGAGCGCAGGAGCCAGAGGCGCAAGGACTTTTTCGCCACCATCCGCGCGCAGGCTCAGGCCCTGGGGGTGGCCCCGGAGGAGCTGGCTGCGGAGCTGGCACGGCAGCCCGCTCGTGGAGCGAGCGAGCGCCGCGCAGTGCAGGGGCGTGGCAGTACCAACGGTGTGGACGGCCGCGCGAAGGTGGCGCCCAAGTATCGCAATCCCAACAATCCCTCGCAGACCTGGGCGGGGCGGGGGGTGAAGCCGCGCTGGATGCAGGCCCTGCTCGCCCAGGGCGCGAACATGGAGGATTTCCGGATCGCGCCCTGAGCGAGGCGCTGAGCTGCTCTGGGAGGCGCTGCACTGCTCTGAGACGCGCTGCGCTGCGCGCGGGACGGGGGCGGGCTCGGGCGGCTAGTTTGCGCCGGCGGCCTTTTGCTTCTCCGTGTTGATGATCAGCGCAATCGTGGTGTTGGGGCCGGCGCCGCCCGACTCTTTACCGATCGCCAGCTGCACCCGCCGGCCCGTCGCGTCCTCGTAGTACAGCATGGACTGCTGTTCGGTGTTCATCACCGCCTCCTGCGTCATCGAGGCGAGCTTGCCTTTGTAGAACTCGACGGCCTTCTCCGGGCTGTCCGCCGTCTCCAGGCTGAGCATGTGGTGGTTGGGACCGGCCATGGCCATCGTCACCTTGGCCCCCGGATACGGGGGCACGTCGCCAGGCCAGCTCTCCGGCACCTTGGCGCCGCCGGCGGCGAACTCCATCGAGCCCTTGTCGCTCTTCAGCGAGAGGGTGCCGCCACTGGTGTCGAGCTTCACCTCGCCGCCCGTCTTCTTCTCCACCGCGTGCTCGATGGCGGCCTCTGCCGCTTTCTGCGTGAGCTTCTCCGCGATCATCTCGCAGCCGCTCGCCAGCAGGGCTCCACAGAGCCCCAGCACCTTCATTCGTTCCAGGATCATCCGCCTCGACATGTTCACTACCTCGATGCTGGACTTGCCCGCGCAAGTCGGTTGGAGCGGACTGGCGATGGGCAGGTGGCCCGCTCGCGGCACTCCCGCCAGCCCTGTCGTACGCCCGCCACGGCGATGCGTCGAAGCTGGTCGGGCGGGGCGTGGCGGCGGTTGCGAAAAAAGGTCTCCGATTCGGCGCAGCCCGGGCCATGCGGCCGCTGCCTGCTGCGGCCCGGAGCGGCCAGGCACAGCGCTTGGCGGAGGAAGGCGTGCCGTTGCGGAAGCGTATTCGCTGGAGCGCCACGAGAAGCAAAGGGCGTGTCCGAGGGGCGCCGCCCTGATAAACCCAGGCGAGATGAAGGGACGTCTTGCCAGCGCCGCGCTGGGTCTGTTCTTGCTGGCGGGGGGCCTGCCGGAGGTGCCGGCCGTTTCATCGGCTGTTGCATCGCAAGCTGTTGCATCGCGAGCGGAGGCACCGCCCGCCGCGGCTTCATCACCAGCAGCCCCGCAACCCACCGCGCCGTCAGCAGCAGCACGACTGGCAGCCCCGTCCCCGGCAGCCCCGTCCCCGGCAGCCCCGTCCCCGGCAGCCCCGTCCCCGGCAGCCCCGTCCCCGGCAGCCCCGTCCCC
>JAICQL010000019.1 GCA_025937895.1 Polyangiaceae bacterium
CGCGCTGATCCCCTTCCCCCCAGGAACCGCCATGACCCAACCCGCCATCCGCGAGCCCGACAGCGAGCCCAGCTCGATCGATACGAGTCACACGCGCCTGAGCTCGGGGGCGGGGCTGGTGAGCCCCCCGCAGCTCTCCGCGCACAACATGAGCAAGCGCTTCGGCGCGCTGACAGCGCTGGACGGCGTGTCGTTCCGGCTGCAGCCGGGCAGCGTGCACGCGCTGCTGGGCGAAAACGGCGCGGGCAAGAGCACGCTGGTCAAGTGCATCATGGGCTTCTACCGCGCCGACCAGGGGCAGGTGCTGGTGGGCGACTCGGAGGTGCACGTCACCAGCCCCAGGGACGCACGCGCGCTGGGCATCGGCATGGTCTACCAGCACTTCACCCTGGTCGAGAACATGACCGTCGCCGAGAACCTGGTGATGGCACGCGCGCAGCTGCCGGCGATCCTCGACTGGAAGGCAGAGCACGCCGCGATCGACGCCTTCATGGAGCGCATGCCCTTTCGCATCCCGCCCCGGCGCGGGGTGCGGCAGCTGGCCGCAGGCGAGAAGCAGAAGCTGGAGATCCTCAAGCAGCTGTACCTGGACAGCCGCATCATCATTCTGGACGAGCCGACCAGCGTGCTCACGCCCCGCGAGGCGGACGACGTGCTGGGCATGTTGCGTGGACTGGTCGAGCAGGGCCGGCTGAGCGTGGCCATGATCACGCACAAATTCCGCGAGGTGATGGCCTTTGCGGATGAGGTGACGGTGCTCCGCCGCGGCAAGCTGGCGGGCACCGGCCGGGCCAGCGAGCTCTCCGCGCAGCAGCTGGCGGAGCTGATGGTGGGCACGGAGCCGCCGCGCGCCTCGCTGACGCGCAGCGTGCGGACGGAGCGGGCGGCGCCGGTGCTCGAGCTCGTGGACCTGCACGCGGCCGACGACATCGGCCTGCCCGTGCTCGAGGGCGTCAACCTGACGGTGAGCCCCGGCGAGATCGTCGGGGTGGCGGGCGTCTCCGGCAACGGGCAGGACGAGCTGGTGGAGGTGCTGGCCGGGCAGCGCGTGCCGCTGAGGGGCGCCTTGCGGGTCAACGGCAAGCCTTATACCCCCGTGCGCGCTCAGATCCGGCAGCAGCGCGTGCGCTTGCTGCCCGAGGCTCCGCTGCGCAACGCCTGCGTGGCCCAGATGTCGGTCGCCGAGAACATGGCCTTCCGCTCCTTCGACGAGCCGCCCTACTGCCGCGGTGGCTGGCTGCTGCAGACCTCGCGCATGCGCCAGCGCGCACAGGCAGCGATCGCGGAGTACGGCATCAAGGCGCCCTCTCCCGACGCGCCCATCGGCGCGCTGTCGGGCGGTAACGTGCAGCGCGCGGTGCTGGCGCGCGAGCTGGGGGAAGAGGCGGCGGTGCTGGTGGCCGCCAACCCGTGCTTCGGGCTGGACTTCGCAGCCGTGAGCGAGATCCACACACGCATCGTGCGCGCGCGCGAGGCGGGCACGGCGGTACTGCTGGTGAGCGCGGATCTGGATGAGATCTTCGCGCTCTCCGACCGCATCGTGGTGATGAGCGAGGGTCGCATCGTGTACGAGTGCGAGGCCAGCTCCGCCGATCTGCGTCAGATCGGTGAGCACATGGCCGGGCACGGCGCCGAGCCAGCTCGAACGGCAGCGCCCGGCAGCTCACCCACCGCCGCAGCCGACGGCGCGGCAGCCAGCGCTGCCGGAGGCTGAGCCCGCAGCGCCGCCCTCATGGGCGGGATGCGCAGGCGGCTCGCGGCCACCTGCGCTGGGTCCCATCCCAGACAGGGCTCACTGAGCGCTATGCGCGAGCATGCAGCTGGCGCTTGAGCGTGCTCATCGCCTGGTGCGTGCGCAGCTGCTCCGGGATGAGCTGCTGCTGCACGAAGGTGCGTGCGTCCGGCTCCAGCTTGGGTGCGTCGCGACGGTAGTCGTCACGGCCGTGATCTTCACCCTCTTCCAGCGCCGCGATGGCTGCCTTCTCGCCGAATAGCTTGGCGCCGCCCTCCATCAGTCGTGCAAATGCGCCCCAGGGGCCGGAGCTTTGTGCCGGTTCGCCTCCGCGACTCTGAATCTCGCCGCTCAGCCATGCAACACGCTGCTCGTGCGAGCGCAAGCACTCGGCCAGTGTGCTCGCCTCTGGTTTATCGCCCAGCTTCTCGAGAGCTTGGCGGTAGGTCTCCACCGCGGAAATTTCGCCACGCAGGAACGAGTTCAGCGTGTCAATCGTGTCGTGGGTCATTCGATGCCTCCTTTCCTGCTCTGAGCGAGCAAGATCGAGGCCATCTGCTCGTCGGTAGGCCTCGCTCAGGTGGAACCATTTCTGACGGCGCGTTGTCGCAATCCAGGCCCCCGCCTAGCATGAAGTGGAGGCGAGCGCCCACTGCAGCCCCGTACATCGCCTGCGTCACCCAATGCGGTGGCAAGTCGCAGCCCCGCCGCCAGCCTGCTCCAGCCTTGGCGGGAACGGGGTCCGAGCACGTGGGCGAGCGAGCCACCCCCACCCACGCACCTGGCGCTGCCTCATGGCTCGAGGCCCAGGCGGTGATAGATTTCAAAGAACGAGCCGTGGCAGAGCTGATCTTGACCCTGCGCGAGCGCGAGCTCGCACGATTCGCGATCGCGACCCTACGCACCACCATCGGACGCGATCCGAGCTGTGACGTGGTGATCGACAACGCCGGCATCTCGCGCTTGCACAGCACCATCGAGGTGGTGGGCGACAGCTTCGTGCTGCGTGACTGCGGCAGTCAAAACGGCATGACCCTCAACGGTGAGCCCTGTCGCGAGGCGCGCCTCGTGGACGGCGACACCATCGGCCTCAACAAGTTCCTGCTGCGCTTCTCCAACGCCGAGCTGGCGGTGCCAGACAACCTAGAGGCACAGCCCGCAAGCCCTCAGGCGGAGCGCCCCAAAGACGTGCAGCGCACCGTGCACCTGGGCGCCGCCGCCGCTCAGGCACTGGCCGAGCGCGCCAAGGAGCAGATCGCCCGCCAGCGTGCCCTGCGCGCCGCCCGCGGCGACGAGTCCCTGGCCCCCGATCAGCAGGTCATCAAGCCCGTCGAGCGCACCCCAGTGCGCCGGCAAGACGACGACGAGCCCGAAGAGGGCGTGGGCTCCCGAGTGCTGCTGGTCAGCTGCGTGCTGATGAGCATCGCGCTCGTGGCGAGCGTGTATACATTCTTGCTCTGAGGCTGGTCCCCAGCCACGAAGCAATCCCCAGCCACGAAGCAATCCTCAGCGCGCCTTGCCCATATCCGCAAGAATGCGCGCGGCCTCGTCCACCCAGAGATCACGGGCGAGCTCGTCCTTCCAGCGCTCGCTGCGCCGCCGCGTGCGCGAGGCGGGGGCGGGCGCTGATGGTGGCGCTGGTGATGCGGAGAGCGCGCTGACTTCCAGCAGTGGCTTCTGCTCACGGTCCTTCGGGTCGAGCGCCTCGAGCTCTGCCTTGGAGCGCTGGTAATCCGCCTGCCAGGCGTCGCGGGCCACCGGCTTCAGGGTTGCCTCCTTGCGCGCCTCCATGATCTTGGTGAACCTGGCCACGGCGGCGAAATCAGGGTTTGCGCTGGTACGCGCGGTGCTGGCCGCGGCCAGCTCGGGCAACTGCCAGGCGTGGGGCACCTTGGTGAACGGCGCCGGGGCAATCGTCGACCAGGGAATGGCGTGCGGCAGCGTGCGCTCACCCGATTCCACGAACGAGGTCGGATCGGGCAGCAAGACGTCGGGCACCACCCCCTTCAGCTGCGTGGAGCCGCCGCTCACGCGGAAGTACTCCTGGATGGTCACCTTGTACACGCCGAGTGGCTCGCCCCTGGTCCTCAGCTGGCGATCGAGGTCGATCACGGCTTGCACGGTGCCTTTGCCATGCGTCGCGCTCGAGCCCACCACCACCGCGCGCTCGTAGTCCTGCAGCGCACCGGCCACGATCTCTGCTGCAGAGGCACAGAAGCGATCGACCAGGACGACGACGTTGCCAGCAAACGCGACCTGCGGATCCTTGTCCCTGAGCACCTCCACGTCGCCCCTGCCGTTCTTGGTCTGGACGACAGGCCCCTCCTTGACGAAGAGCCCCGTGATGTCACGGGCGTGGCTGAGCAAGCCGCCGCCATTTCCACGCAGATCCAGGAGCAGTGACGTGACCTTCTTCTCGTTGAGCTGCCTCAGAAGCGCGCGCACGTCGTCGGTAGCATTACGCTCGCGCGGATTGCCGGGCTCGCCATAGAAGCTCGGCAGCTGCACGTAGCCGATGTCGCCACTCTGCTTGGTCTTCAAGACCGCGCCGCGCGCGTACGCGGCCTCGATGCGGATCACGTCGCGCGTGATGGAGATGGTCTCCAGCCTGTCGTCTGCCTTCTTCACGGTGAGAAGAACGACGGTGCCCTTCTCGCCGCGGATCATGCTCACGACCTTGCCGATCGGCATGTCCATCACGCCCACGGGCTCCTTGCCCTCCTGCGCGACGGCCAGGATGAGATCACCGATCTCGAGCTGCCCTTGCTGCCATGCTGCGCCGCCCGGCACGAGATCGTTCACGACGATGTAGTGCTCCTGCTCGCGCAAGGTCGCTCCGATGCCTTCGAGCCGCCCGGTGAGCGCGATGTCCAGCTCCGCCTCCGCCGCGGGGGGCAGGTAGTTGGTGTGTGGATCAAAGGCCGCATTCAACGCGTTGATAAACGACTGCGCCGGCTCCAAAGGATCGAGGTCGTCGAGTCGGGTGAACTGGGTGGCATAGCGCGTGGCCAGCTCCTTCTGAGCCTTGTCGCGCCGCCCCTCGAACGTCGCAGGAATCTCGCCGAGCGCCTGGGCGGCCGCTGCATCGCGCTTGGCGTCGTCCGTCTCCTCGGCCTTGGTAGCCGCCTTCGGCTGTGTGCGCCGCGCCAGCACCTCCTCCAGCTGCTGGGTTCTTTCCAGCACTTGCAGCTCGAGCACGCTGCGCCAGCGCGCGGCCAGCTCTGCCTCGGACTTGCAGAAGCCGCGCTTCTTTGGGTCCGTCTCGAACAACTCGGAGGTCGTGAAGGCGAGCGGTGCGGCGAGCGTGCGGGCCACCAGCTCGGCAACTACCCTCCGGCGCTGCGCCAGCAGCGCGAAGGCCCTTCGCCCCAGGGCCAGATCCCCTGCGCGGAGCTCGTCGTCCAGGGCCGACTCGAAGCGGGAGAGCCGCTGCACATCGCCCTCGAGCAGCAGGAGCTTTGCTCCGTCGATGTCCTCGAGCAGGCGCTGAAACGCTTCCCGGGAGACACCATCGTCGATGGCTCTGGCACGGACATGCTCCTCGCCCAGCAGAGCGCCGGCGGCCCTGGCGAGCAGCCCCTCCCGGGGATCCCGCGGCAGCTCGGCGAGCGGCGGCTCGGCCGCTGGGGTGGGCTCGCCCGCGTTGGGAGTGGACGGCGGGGGCGCAAGCGCGGGCAGTGAATCCGTGCCGTTGGGTGAGCGGCACGAGAGCACGAGCGCAAGAAGCACGACGAAGCGGCGCATCGATGCAACGTAGCACTCGGCTCGCAGACGCCGCCGCACGTTTTTGCAGCTGTCCGGAGTGGAGCCGTGGTCCGCTGGCTGGCGCGGCCCATGGCCCACGCGGGCCGGGCCCGGCGCGGGCTGCTGCCCTGGCGCGGACGGCTCGCTCGCGGTCACGAGCGACAGCAGCTCGATCGGCGTCAGCGGATCAATTCAGCCAGCGCGCGCCGCGCGCCCGTCGCGGCACGGCTGCGGCCGGCGACCACCCGTCCATCTTGCGCAACAGCTCTGCCACCAGTGCACGAATGCGCTGGACCATGGCGCGCAGCTCGTCTTCGTCAGCGGGCGTGATCTCGAACCACTCCAGCCGCGCCGACTCCACTGCCGCTATGGCGCGCTGCAGACCGGTGAAGGCGGCGCGGACGCCCGCCAGCGACTGGCGCCGCTCGCTCGCCAGCGCGTGCTCTGCGCACTCGACGGCGTGCTGGAGAGAGCGGCGGAGCTCGGCGCTGGATTGTGGCTTGTGCATCGCGAAAGGGAGCCAGCTCCGGAGCGGAGCTCGCGAGCCCGTCTACTATGCGGCAGGCCGCGCCAACACATTCACCCCCAACGTGAGGAACCAAGGTAAACGCGGCGCGCACATCAGGCCGCGCTCGCCGCCGGGTTAACACGAGCGCGGCGCCGGAAACCCGCGCAAGAAGTTGGCGCTGAAGTGGATCACCGGGGGAGCATCGAGGATGCGCCGGTGGCCAAGGCCACATGTCTCCATCAGCCGCGCGCTGCGCCAGCCACTGGTGAGCTGCCGGCTATGACGGATGGCTACCCTGCGATCGAGCACGTCATGCACGATCAGCGCGGGTAGCGCGGGCGTGATCTCGCTCAGGCTGGCGTCGCGCCGGGTGAGGCCAACGCGCTGCTCCAGCCGCCGCATCAAGAGCTCCTCGGCCTGGCCCCGCGCGCCATGAGCTCGGGCAAAACGGCGCACGGTGAGCTCGAACGAGGGCTCCGGCGCGATCGCCACGACCCCGGCTGCATCCAGGCCCCGGGCAGCGCACAGCAGCGCGGTGAGCCCCCCGAGGCCGTGCCCCAGCAGGCCGTGTATCGGCCCGAGCTGAGTGGCCACCTGCGCCGTCGTGTCCAGAAATTCATTCAGGTCACTGGTGAGCCCCGGAGCTTGCCCGTGTGCGGGCATGTCGAACAGCGCCACGCGCAAGCCGGCGCTGGCCAGCCCCTGGGCGAACCGCGCCAGCTGCGAGCAGCCACTCTGCCAGTCGTGCAGTAGCAACACCAGCGGACCCTGCCCCAGCAGGTGCACGCGCAGGTGCCGCTTGCCAGCATAGACCACCTCCAGGCCGGCGCCCGGCGGAGGCTCGAAGGGCTCCACTCGCTGGCGTGGCGCCACGAATAGCTCGGCCAGCACCAGCGCCGCCAGGCGCGGCCAGTGCCGGACGAGCCAGTGCGCGCCCGGAGCGGCGCCGCCGTCACGCGGCTGCAGCGAACGAACGGTCGTGCTTTTTTGTAGCGAAAAGTCCGGCGTGTGCATCGCGGCTCCAGTCGCAGGATCGGGGCGAGCTCCGATCGAAGAAGGCTCAACGGATGAAGAAGCGCTCAGACGCGCGCCTCGGCGAGCAGCCGCTCGAAGGAGCGGCGCGCGTGCGTGAGGGCCTTGCGGTTGCGCAGCAGGCGCGCTTCCAGGTGATACTTGAGCAAGATGGCGTGCAGCTCGTTGGCGAACTGATCCAGGTCGAGGTCCCGGCGGAACTGGCCCTCCTCCACGCTGATGCGAGCGGCGCGCACCAGGGTCGAGTGCAGCGTCTTGAAGTGCGCCACCACGCGCTCGCGCACTGGCCCCTGCCGATCGTCCCACTCGAACGCGCCCGCCATGAACACGCAGCCCCCGCCCGGCAGCTCACGCGAGTGGATCTGCTTCACCCAGTGCTCGAACAGGGCCACCAGCCGCGCCTCCCCGCGTGGGGCGCGCACCGCGGGGCGAAAGATGCGTGCGTTGAAATGCTCGGCCGCCACCTCCAGCACGTCCAGGAGCAGCCGCTCCTTGGAGCGGAAGTGCGCAAACAGCCCACTTTTGGACAGCCCCAGCTCTCGCGCCAGGTCTCCGATGCTGAGCGACTCCAGCCCGACCTGCCCCGCGAGCTCGAGCGCGCGCGCCATGATGCGAGCGCGGGTGGTCGCCCCCTTGGAGGCCTCGCCCTCGGCGACCCCGCTCCTGGTGAGCTTGCCCCGGATCGAGGCGGAAGCTGGCGGGCGTTCCGTGCTGGTCAGCATGCCGGTATGAAATAGTACGGGCGTACTTTTCGGCAAGGCGGCGCCCCGTTCCCTGCCTGCACCCCCTGGGTGATGACGCAGGGATCATGCCCCCACTCCGGGGTGACAGCAGGATCATGCCCCTTCCCCGCTCGCATGGTGTGCGCGCAAATCGCTGCTAGACTGGCCTGGGATGAGGACGTCGCACGCAGCAGTAGCATTGGGCTCGTTGCTCGCACTCTCCACGCAGCACCGGATCGCTACGGCCTGCGTGCTCGAGCCGACGCTCCCGCACCACTTGGACGCAACCTTGGCACAGGTCGACACGGCCGCGCCGCGCACGCCTGTAGTTGTCGAGGCGATGGCGTATCGCCGCAGCGGCCTGACGTGTGGGCAGGACGTGTGCGTGGCGAACAACTGCGGCGACCTCGGCGGTGTCGCGATCGATCTGGAGGCTGGTCGCGATGATCGTACGCCATCCGACCGACTTGGTTACCGTTTGGAGCTGGTCGACGGCGAGGTGCCGGAGCAGCTGCGTAGCCTGCTGGGAGTAAACCTCGCAGGTCCCACTCCAGTACGGCTGCACCTGGCCTTCGATCAGGTGCCCGCCGTCAACGCCACGCTGCGCATCATCGCGCTGGATGAGGCGGGCAACGAGAGCCCCCCCAGCCAGCCCTTCGAGGTCAGCTTCGACGGCTGCACCCTGGCGGCGACGGGCGACCAGTGCGAGTCGGACTACGATGCGGATGGTGAATATGCCGCACGGCACGCACAGGGCGGAGAGCTCAGCGCTGGCGCCGGGGTCGCAGAAGGCACCGGGGCCGGCGCCGTTCGCGATGTAGAGCTCCAGCTCCCCACGTCACCCGGCGGGTTCGCTCCGCCCACCAGCGGGGTTACCGGCGCATCGGTCGAGCAAGGTGGCTGCTCGCTGCCCAGCTCGCGCCCCGCCAGCGGCTCGGCGCTCGGCGCGCTCGCTGCACTGCTCGTGGCCGGCTTCGCGCGGCGCTGGCGCTGACGGCTCGTAGCTGAGGTCGCTCGGCCTGCCGTGTTCAACCAGGTCTTCCCCTATTTGCTGGCGGGTCTGGTCGCATGGAACGTGACGCGCGGCGCACGCCAGCGGCAGCCCAGCAATCTCGCCACCGCTGGCGCAGGCCTCCTGGCGCTCGTCGGGCACTTCACCCGTCACTCGCTCCTGTACCTGCCGGCGCTCGCGCTGCTCGGGCTGAGCTTCTACCTCCTGAGCCGGGAGCGCTCGCGCCGGAGTGGCGAAAGCCATCGGCACGCGTTTGGCGAGCGAGGCGCCGCGTCCAGCCAGATCCCGGCGCGCTTGCCCGGCGAGACGAGCGAGGCGCTGATCGAGCGACACGTGCTCGGTATCCGCACTGCGCCCCACTCGGCGGAGATGAAGGCGCGGGCGCAGCTCGCTCACCGGGCTCTGCGCAAGCTGAGCACGAGCGAGCTACGCCCGGTGTTCGAGCTGGTACGCGATCCCAACCCGGCGGTGCGCTCGCTGGCCCTGCCGCTCTTGATCGAGAAGGGGGACGAGGCTGCGCTGGAGCTGCTGCGCGACGCGCGCGCCGAGCATCGCGACCTGGCCACGGGCTATGTGCTGGCCGTGTGCCACCGCGGCAGCCCGGCGCTGGAGCCGGAGCTGACTCATCCCGAGCGCGAGCGGCGCCGCGAGGCGCTGCTGCTGCTGGCGCGAGCCGTCACCGGTCGCGTCTATCCGGCGCTGGGCAACGAGCGACCAGAGATCACCCGCCTGCTGACCGCGCTGGTGGCCGAGGCTGATGTCGAGCTGCTGCTGGAGCTGAGCGAGAAGCTGGCGCAGCACAGCCAGCTGCGCCTGCTGGTCGAGAGCTGGCCGCGCTTCTCTCTGGCCAGCCGCCATGCGTTGTTGCAGCTCGTGCGGCTGGCGCCGGAGCGCGCTGACCTGGAGGATCTGGCGCCGCTGTTTCAGCGCGCGCTGGACGACCCCGAGCCCGAGGTGGCCAGCGCCGCCCTGCGCGCGCTGCGCCAGCCCGGCGCCGAGGCCCTGCGTGAGGCGCTGGGCGAGCCCGCGCAGCGCTGACGGAGCAAGAACTATTGCCGCTCAGCCCTGCTGCAGCGGCAAGGTCAAGCGGGCCAGGCAGCCCGGGCCATCGCTGCGGTCACACAGCTCCAGCCGCCCGCCGTGGGCGTCGGCGATCTCGCGGCACAGCGCCAGGCCGATGCCGCTGCCCTGCGGCTTGCTGGTGACAAACGGCAGGAATGGATCGATGTCGCCCTGCAGGCCCGGGCCCCGATCGGCGACGACGAAGGTGAGCCAGCGGCCGCTGGCGCTCCAGGAGAGTGTCACGGGCTCGCCTGCGCCGGCAGCCTCCGTGGCCTCCAGTGCGTTCTTGACCAGATTGAGCAGCACCTGATCGAGCAGTGCCTCGTCTCCCTCGAGCACCACGTCCTCCGCGCCGCCCTGCACCAGCCCGACCTGCGGCCAGAGCCGCGCGTTGCGCTCGATCCAGTCGCCCACGAGGAGCGGGCGAAAGCGCGGGGTGGCGGTGCGAGCGAGCTTTGCGTAGTCGCTCATCACCCGCCCCAGGTGCTCGGAGCGCCGTTCGACCACCGTCAGACCCATCATCAGCTGCTCGAACGCTTCGCGCCGTGCGGAGGCCGGCTCCGCCAACCCGGGAGCAGCTGCGGCGGCGGGCTCCACGGCACACGCAGGCTCCGGCGCGGGCTCGAGCTGCCGCGCCAGTGACTGCAGCCGACCGGCGAGCGACTTGATCGGCGCGAGCGAGTTGTTGATCTCGTGGCTGAGCACGCTGATGATGCGGCGCTGCGCGCGCCGCTCCTCATCCCGCAGCAGGCGTGCCAGGCTGGTCAGCACCAGCAGCGTGTGCTCGCGCCCCCGATAGCGAAAGGGCTGTACGACGAGCTCGAAGGGGCCCAGGGCGCCCGGCAGATCGCCTGCAAAGCGCACGCTGCCACGTTCGGGCAGCGGCATGCTCAGTCCCAGGCTCGCGGGCGCTTGCCCCGTGAGCGAGCCCGGCTCGCGACAGAACAGCGCCGCCGCCGCCGGGTTCTCCAGCACCACACGCCCGCCGGCATCCACCGCCAGCACCGCCGTGTCGATCTCGCTCATGACCTTCGCCAGCAGCTCGCTGGCCTCGGTCTCCTGCAGGCGATCCACCCGCAGCTCGGACGCCAGCGCATTCAGCTCGGCGAGCAGCAACTCGGCCGCCCCGCCCTCGCCCCCGCTGCGGGCGCGCAGTGAATAGTTGCCCTCGCGCAGCGCCGTGACCAGGTTGGTCGCGGTGTGCAGGGGGCTACGGATGGCGCTGCCCAGCCGAGCGAGACTACTCAGCACCAGCAGCGAGCACAGCCCGTACAGGCCGTACCAGAGGCTTCCCTGGCGTGCGAGCCACGGCGCCAGGAGCAGCAGTCCGAGCGGAACCAGTGAGCCCCAGGCGGCCAGCTTCTCCGCGGCGTGGCGGCTGCGATGCTGGGGCACTCGCGCTCAGCGCTCCGGCACCGGAATGCCGTGCCGCTCCAGACGGCGGTACAGCGCGGCGCGGCTGATGCCCAGCTCCTGCGCGGCCTGCGAGATGTTGCCCTGCGAGCGCTCCAGCGCGCGCGTCACCAGCAGGCGCTCACCGGCCTCCAGGGTCAGCTCCGCCGCGAGCGGTGCTGCGGCGCTGCTCGCAGGCAAGCACAGATCCGCCTCTGTCACCAGTGTGCCCTCGGCCAGCAGCACCCCGCGCTCGATGGCATGCGCCAGCTCGCGCACGTTGCCGGGCCAGTGATGCGCGAGCAAGCGCTGCAGGGCGTCGGGGTGCAGCCTGTATTCCAGCCCCGTGCGCGCCGCCGCCTGGGTCAGGAAATGGCTGGCCAGCTCCACCACATCGCCGGCGCGCTCGCGCAGCGGCGCCAGGCGGAGCTCCACCGTGTTGAGCCGGTACAGCAGATCCTCGCGGAAGCGCCCGGCCTTCACCTCCAGCGCCAGCTCCAGGTTGGTGGCGGCGATCACCCGCACGTCCACCTTGCGCAGCTCGCTCGAGCCGACCCGCGCCAGCTCCCCCGTCTGCAAGGTGCGCAGCAGCTTGCCCTGTTGCGAGAGCGGCATGTTGCCGATCTCGTCCAGGAACAGCGTGCCCTGGTGCGCCGTCTCGAAGGCGCCCTTGCGGTCCGCCTTGGCGTCGGTGAACGCGCCGCGCACGTGGCCAAACAGCTCGCTCTCGAACACGCCGTCCGAATAACCGCCCGCGTTGACGGCGACGAAGGGCTGCTGCGCGCGCCGGGACGCCGCGTGCACGTGACGCGCCAGCACCTCCTTGCCCGTCCCGTGCTCGCCGGTGATGAGCAAGGTGGCATCGGAGGGCGCCACCTTGGCCAGCACGCGGCGCACGCCTGCGAGCGCTGCGGAGCTGCCCACCAGCGGCGGCGCGAAGCGCTCCGCCGTCAGCCGCAAGTTCTCCTCGCGCAGGCGCGCGGCGTCGCGCAGCGCGCGCCCCAGCGCCACCTGCGTGCGCACCACGCTGAGCAGGCGCTGGTTATCCCAGGGCTTCTCCAGAAAGTCGCGCGCCCCCTCGCGCATGGCCTCCACCGCGCTCGGCACGGTGCCCCAGGCCGTCATCACGATCACGGGCAGATCCGGATCCAGAGCGCGCAGCTCGCGCAGCAGCTGCAGGCCCTCGCGCCCGCTGGTGTTGGCGCGCGTGTAGTTCAGGTCGAGCAGCGCGGCATCGAAGCGATGCGCCCCGACCCGCTCCAGAGCCTGCGCGGGCGAGCGCGCGAAAGCGGCACGGATTTGCTCCTCTCCCAGCAGCAGCTGCAGCGCGAGCAGCACGTCCTCCTGATCGTCAGCGACCAGGACCTCAGCGCTGGCGGGCATCACGAGCGCCATGTTCCCACACTCTCGAGCATCGTGCGAGGCTCAGCGGCGGCGCAGGGCAAACCCGGGCTCGAGCGCCAGCACCCGGCGCGCCGATAGCAGCAGGGACCCGAGCAGCACGCAGGCCATCAGCGCGGCAGCGACCGCGTACAACCACGGGTTCGGCTGAAAGCGTGCCACAGCCATCAGGCCCGTTGCCACCAGCACCACACCTGCCACGATGCCCAGCGTGCCCGCCACCAGGTTCTCGGCCATGACCAGCCAGGCCAGCTCGCGCCGCTGCGCGCCCAGCACCGCGCGCAACCCCAGCTCGCGCCTGCGCAGGTTGGCCGCATGCGCCAGCACCGCGTACGTGCCCACGCCTGCCAGGCTCGACCCGACGAAGGCCAGCGCGATGAACAGCGCCGCCAGGATGCGACCACCCCAGGTGCTGGCGGCCACCACCTCCGCGAGCGGCTGCTCCCAGATCACCTGACGTGGATCGAGGCTCTGGATCTGGGCCTTCAAGCGGGTCAGGTCAGCGGCGGACGCGCCGCGCACGTACAGAATATCGCCGCCTGGCGGCCACTGCGCACTGGCAAGGTACAGGTCGCCGGGGCTGCCCGACAGCACGTCGCGCACCTGCGCGGCCACACCCACGACCTCACACGTGGTGCTGGGGGTGACCGTCTCCGCGGGGGCCGCGTCTGCGGCAGCGGTGTCGCTTCTGCGCGCACGATCGATGTGCAGGCGCTTGCCCAGCGCCAGGCCGGGCTCGCCACCAAACGTCCCTTGCGCGAGGCGCTCGCTCAGCACGGCCACGCACGGCGCGTGCACGTCATCACTGGCAAGAAACGCGCGCCCCGCGCGCATTGGGATGCCGAGCAGCGCAAAGTACTCCGGGCTCACGTCGTTGCGCTTGGCCCAGGGCAGCGCTCCCGCGGCTGGACGCGCGGTACCCTCGACCTGAAAGGTGAGCGGATCGTGCCCGCGCGTGAGCAGCGCGTCGGTGGCCTGGGCCAGCTGCAGCGAGCCGCCCGCGCCCCGCTCGCGCTGCAGCCGCGAAAGCAACTGCGCGCGCTGGACCGGGTCCGCGCCCACGTTGGGCAGCGTGAGCTGCGCCACGCCCTGCGGCTCGAAGCCGAGCGGCTCCTCGCGGGCCATGACGAAGCCCAGGTATGCGCAAGCGGCGCCGAAGGTGAGCGCCGAGGCAATGGCCAGCTGCAGGCCCACCAACAGCCGCCGCGTGCGTCCGCCGCGGGCCCTGCCCAGGGTGCCGCCTCCCCCGTCGCGCAGCATCCTGCCAATGGCGATCCGGGACGCCTGTTGGGCAGGCATGATGCCGATGACCGGCGTAGCTGCCGCGGCGATACCCACCATCCCGCCCCACGAGCGCCATGACAAGCTCGCCTGCGCCGTGCCGAACGAGCTCATGTTCAGGCTGCTCGGCATGCTGGCCAGGGTGGCGTCGATCGCCCACCGCCCCAGCAGCGTGCCCACAGCGATGGCGAGCAACATCAGCGCGCCAACCTGCACACACCACTGGCCCAGGATGGCGCCACGGCTCGCGCCCAGCGCCTGGCGAATCGCCACCTCGCGCGAGCGCTCGGCCGCCTGGGCCAGGAGCAAATTGGCCGCGACCGCGCTGGCCGCCGCCAGCACGCAGGTAGCGCCCAGCACCAGCGCAAAGGCCAGAGGACGGAAGCGCGAGAGCACATCCGGCAGTGGCACTGCACGCACCGCCAGTCCGCGATCCGTGTCCGGATGCGCGTCGGCGATATTCTGACTGAGCCGCGCGAGCTCGAGGTTGGCCGCCGGAAAGCTCACTCCCTCCGCCAGGCGCGCCAGCACCGGCACGGTCTTGTCCCGCCCCTGCGCCTCCTCGGGGTCGAGCGGATACGGCAGCCAGAGCTGGGCGGGCGCGCCGATCTGCGCAAACAGACGCTCGGGGGTGATGCCCACGATGGTGTGCTCCTGCCCGTCGAGATTCAGCGTGCTGCCGAGCAGCGCCGGATCGGCGGCAAAGCGCTGGCGCCAGAAGCCCTCCCCCAGCACCACCACCCGCCGCGCGCCGGGCGCTGCGTCCGCGGGGGTGAGCAGGCGGCCCAGCCGCGGCTGCGCCCCCAGCATCGAGAAGAACTCGGCGCTCACCCCGAACCCCGACAGCACCTCCGGCTCGGCGCTGCCGAGCAACACCTTCCTGCGGGGGGTAAACCAGCCCACCTGCGCGAGGGTCTGCGCGTGCTCGCTGAAATACGCCGCGTTGCGCAGCGGCACCTCGTCATCGCGGTTCTCGTCCACGCCCCCATCGCCGCGCGCGCCAAACAACCACGCGATCCGCTCGGCGCGCTCGATGCCCGGCAGCGGCGACCACAGCATCTCGTCCAGAAGGCTCATGGTGCAGAGCACCGCCCCGAGTGAGACGGCAAGGATGAAGACTGCGGCGCCGTGGGTCCACGGATAGCGCAGCAATGTGCGCGCGGCGAAGCGCGCTTCCTTCAGCCAGCTCATCGCCGCACCCCGTCGGCGATGGTCTCCTTCGTGATCTGCCCATCGCTCAGATACAACACGCGCTGCGCCAGCCGGCTGAAGGCGGGGTTGTGTGACACCATGCACACCGTGGTGCCCCGCGCGTGCAACGCCAGGAGCAGCTCCATGATGGCCTCACCGTTCCTGGAGTCCAGGTTGCCCGTCGGCTCGTCTGCGAGCAGCAGGCTCGGCTCCGCCACCACGGCTCGCGCCACGGCCACGCGCTGCTGCTGTCCTCCGGAGAGCTGACTCGGAAAGTGATCGGCGCGGTGAGTCATGCCCACGATGCCCAGCGCCTGGGCGACACGCTCGCGGCGCTCGCTCGCGGCGACGCGCGCGTAGCTCAGCGGCAGCTCGACGTTCTCGGCCACCGAGAGATCGCCGATCAGATTGAAGTCCTGGAAGATGAAGCCGATCCTCTGGCTGCGGCGGCGCGCACGCTCGCGCCGCGCGAGCCGCTCGGTGGCCTCACCAAAGAAGTGGTACGAGCCGCTGGTCGGCGCATCCAGCAAGCCCAGCACCGAGAGCAGCGTGGTCTTGCCCGAGCCAGAGGGCCCCTCGATGGCCACGAACTCGCCGCGCCGGACCGACATGTGAATGTTGTCCAGCGCCAGCGTCTCGATCTTGTCCGTGCTGTACACCAGGCTCACGTCCCTCAGCGCGAGGGCCTCCGCGCTGGCGCAGGCAGCGGCGTTCTGCGGCACGTCCGGGGCTGGCGCTTGCAGGCTGCGCGCCGGGGAAGAGTCGGTCATCATGGCTCTGAGCTCCTTTGACTGCTGAAATGCGTTGCTGAGGATACGTGGTCGAGAGCGGCCGAGGCGGGCAGCGAGACTGGCTCGCTAGCGCAGCGCCAGTCGCTCGAAGGTCTTGAAGCGCTCGAGGTCGCTGATCACGACCTGGTCGCCCTCGACCAGGCCGCTCTTGACCAGTACGCGGTCTGCGCTGGCGGGCACCAGCTCCACGTCCACGGCCAGCAGCTCGCTGCTGCCCACCAGCTTGAACAGCGTGTAGTGGCCCGCGCGGGTGACCTGCAGTGGCGCCCGCACGCTCAAGGCGTCCGGATAGCTGCGCACCTCGATCTCACCGCTGACCCGCTGATCGGCGCGCAGCCCGCCCTCGACCTGCTCCAGCGTCACCTCGACGACCACCGTGCCCTGAGACGCCATCGGATCGATGCGCGCAACCTGACCCGAGAGCCGCGAGCTGCCCAGGCTGATGAGCGCCGGCTGCCCCACCTGCACCTGGCGTGCATCCAGCTCGTCAATGGAGAGCTCGGCGGAGACCTCGTCGGAGATGATCACCTTGGCCAGCACCACTCCCGCCTCCACCCACTGACCTGGCTCGACGTGCACCGACTGCACCACTCCCGGCGCCCCGCTCTCGAACGACAGCTCCGCGAGCTGGCGCTGTCGGTGGCCCACGATTTGCTCCAGCGATGCCACCAGCGCCTGACCCGGCGTGAGCTCGCGTGTGCGCCGACTCTCCAGCGCCACAGCTTGCTGGGCCAGCAAGCGCTCGCGCGCCTCGAGCTCGCTCGAGCGACTCTCCGCCTGCTCGAGCTCGCTGCGGCTGGCCAGGCCCTCGAGCTGCAGCCCCTTCAGGCGCTGCTCATCGTGGTGCGCGGCGCGGGCCTGCTCGTGCGCCGCAGTCAGGCTGAGCTCCAGCGCCTCCCTAGCGGTATCCAGCTGGCGGCGCGTGCCCTCGACCTGGATGCGAGCTGCGGCGAGCTCGCGCCGCGCCTCCAGCAGTGCCAGATCCATCTCGGGATTGGCCAGGATCGCCACCCGGCCGTGTGCCTCCAGGCGATCGCCCGGCTGCACCAGCAGCTGCTCGACCCTGGCGCGGTGTGTAGCGGTGAGCCAGCGCAAGTGCCGCGGCACCAGCCGCCCCGGCCCTGTCACGCGCTGCGCCAGGGTCTCGCGCGTGACCGCGGCCAGCAGTGTTTCACTCCGTTCCACCGCTGGCGGGGCCCCCCGCGCTCGCGCCAGCGCCAGGGTGAGCGACAGCGCAGCCAGCGCGCCGAGCAGCCAGAGCGCGGCTACCCAGCGCCGCCGGCGCTCGGGTAAGCTGCGGTCGGTCCGGGCGCCGTCCATGCCCGCGCTGCGCTGCTCCACCATACGTGCAGAGCTCCTTGCTCGTGGCGTGCCAGCTGGCCACCACCCCCGAGCACCAGCGCAACCCGCAGGGGCACTGCGCTGGATTTATCGTTGCCCCGCGCAGTATCCAGCGCGCAACACGGGAGCCGCCTTCGTGCGCGGTGTCCGGATCCGGACACCCCTGCACGAACTCGAACACGCTCACTCCACGGCCAGCGCCGGCCGCGCAGCTCGATCAGAACGCCTGCCCTCCAGCGCCAGCACCAGGAATGACGCCGCGGCGAGCACGGCACAGAAGCGGGTGAGCCCACGATGCCCCACGTGCTCTGCCAGCGCCCCGAAGCTGAAGTACGCTACCAGTGAGCCCAGGCTCCAGGAGCTGGAGTAAACGCTGGTGGCCAGGCCCGCTCGACCGGGCAACAGATCCTGAAAGTAGGCGATGGCGAGGCTCATCGTCACGGCAACCGTGAAGGCGTTGAGCACCTGCGCAAAGTACACGTGCTCCGGCGCACGCGCAGCGCCGATGACCAGGAAGTACACCACGCCCAGCAAGACCCCCGCCCGGATCAGCGGTGCCTGCCGTGCGGGCGCAGCCCGCCCCAGCCAGAGCATCAACGGCACCTCGAAGATGGGCGCGATCGCAAAGGCGATGCCCACCTGGCGCTTGCTGGCGCCCAGCTCACCCGTGAGCAGCAGCGGCAAGTTCATCATGTTGATCGCCACCGCGGAGAACACGAGCACGAAGGCGCTGAAGCTCACCAGCAGCCGCGGCTTGCTGAGCAGCCGCGAGAGCGGCTCTCGCGCTGCAGCCGGAGCGTGCGCCCGCGGCGGGCGCGCCGGGACGAAGGCCAGCACCAGCCCCAGGTACAGCAGCAGCAGACCCGACGCCGCCAGGAATGAGCCGCGGTAGCCGTGAGACTCGACGACCATCGCGCCCAGCGCGGGCCCCACCGTCCATGACAGCGAGAACAGGGCGCGCAGCACGCCCAGGCCGAAGGTAGCATTGATGCCCGTCGCGGAGCGGTTCAGCTCCTCCCGAGCGTGCGCGAACACCTGCGAGAAGCTGACCGCGGACAGGCTGAGCAGCCCGGCCCCGATGCACATCAAGAGCAGCGGCTCGCGTACGAAGGCGTAGCCCAGGTAGCCCAGGGCGCCGCCGCTGCCACCGATCAGCAGCACGGTGCGGCGCGACCAGCAGGTATCCGACTGCCGCGCGAGCAGCGTGCTGGCAGCCATGCCGCACACGGCGTTGATGGTCATGAAGACCGCAAACACGGGCGGCGACATGCCCACCGCCTGGGTACCCCAGAGCGAGAGAAAGGGCATGACGAAGGAGCTCGCCAGACCCATCAACACGGCGCAGCCGAGCAGCCCGGCCAGCGCGGGCGTCGCCAGTGCCGCGCGCGCCAGGCGGGCATGCTCGGCAACGGCGAGCACCCGCGTTTCATTCTGCAACGTCATGATTATCCACCGTCGCCCAGCACCGAGAGGCTGGGCGAACAGGGATGCCGGCCGCGCCACAGCGTCGCGCCAGCGCTCCCGTAACGGGCAGCGCCGGAACCGTCCGGCTGCCGTGAAGCGCAGGCGTACGCAGCGGAATCAGCGGAAAATCCGCGCGGTTCAGCGCAGGTTCAACGCGGGATGTTGGGCGCGAGCACCGAATACGTCACGAACGAGGGATGAGCTTGCGCGCCCACCTTGGCCACCGGAATGCCGTCCTGGGTGACCGCGGTGAGCTCGACAAAGCCTGGCGGGATGCGGATGAAGCCGCCCAGGCCCGTGGCGTCCGTCTGCGTCGCGGTGTTGCTGATCACGCCGCTATCGAAGTAGAGGCTGCTGGCCACGTCTGCATGTTCGGCGATCTGCAAGGTCACCCCCGACGCCGGTCTACCATCGCAGTCGACGACGGTGACAAACATCGAGCCGGTACCGGGCGCCAGCGAGCCCCCCGCGGCGTCCACCACCAGCGGCAGAGAGGCAAAGGGGTAGAGCTGCAGCGGAATGGGTTGATCCACGTCGGCGGTCACGGGCGGATTGAAGAACCACAGCACTGGCGAATACACGGGCACATCACACAGCTCGTTCGGCGCCGCCAGGTCACACTCCGGTACCAGCTGGCAGAGCAAGCCCGGCGCCGCCTCACCGAACACGCTCTTGTCGTAGCAGCGAGCCAGAGTGGTCGACACCTCCAGGTAACCGTCGAAGCCACGGGTGCCGGTGGGCACGGCAAACTCCACCTGACCGCCGACGTCGTGGATGTCGATCTGCCTCGGGCTGAGGCAGCCCACGTCGAGCTTGTCGCAGACGCGGGCGCGCAGGCCACGCACCGGCAAGGTGCAGTTCGAGATGAAGTCACACGCCTGGAAGCGAACGGTGGCGGTGGGTGCGCGCGGCGCCATTGGCTCCAGCGGCTCCTCCAGGCAGCGCCAGGGTCCAGAGGGCTCCAGCGCCAGCGTGCTGGTGTCCGGGATGTCGAGCACCTCGGCGCAGCCCATCAGCGATAGAGCGCAGCCCATCAGCAACAGAGCGCTGCCAGGCAGCAACAGAGCGCTGCCCATCAGCAACAGAGCGCTGCCAGGCAGCACGAGCGCCCTGCGCTTGAAGCGGGGGCTCGTCACCATGTGCCGCTCACCTGCAACGACCAGCCCTCCGCGGCAGGCGCCACGCCCGCGCGCAGCACCCGGGGTCCAGAAGCAGTGGCGGGCTCGGCGCGCTCCCTGTCGTCACCACCCGGCCAGAAGTAGAACGCGGCGCCCAGCGCCAGCAGCGCCCCGCCGGAGGCAAAGGCAATGGTGGACACGCGCGCCAGATCCGTGGCGTTCTCCGCGGCGTCGATGCCACGCTGCTCGCGGCACAGATTGCCGTCGCACAGGTCCCGCACCGTGCGCGTTTCATCCATGGCCGCGACACCAAAGCCGGTGCCGATGCCGATGGCGACCACGCCCGTACCGGCCAGGATCGCGCCGGCCCACTCGCCCGTGGACCAGCCGCCAGCCAACGTGGACCGCCGCTCGGGCCTGGGTGGTGTGGCCGCCGTGGGCGCGTCCTGCGCTCCAGCCGCAGGAGCTGGCGGCGCCTCGGCCAGCGCCAGCTCCGCCTCGCGCAGCGCCTGCAGCCGCTCGTTGGCCACCTGAATCCGCTCGGCGAAGGCGCCGGGATCGGTGATGTAACGCCGGTAGAAGTTGATGGCCAGCGGCCGATCACCAAGCTTCAGATCATAGATGCGGGCAATGTTATACAGAGTATCGGCGCTGGGTGCCGCGGCGTACGCCTCGAGATAGAGCGCCACGGCCTCGGGAAAGCGCTTGGCCTCATAGGCCTGGTACGCCTGCGCCGCCTTTTGCTCGGCGAGCACGATGGCGTCATCCGGCTCCTCCGGCGCCTCCTCCGCCGCAAGCGCGGCAGGAGCCCGCAGTGCCAGCGAGCACGTGAGCGTGAGCAAAGCAAAGCAGCCCGGTGCGGCGCGCACGGCCGCGCGACGAGAAATTGCTGGTTTGGACATGTTCACTCGAGCACCTGCACGCGCGGCACGCGTGCTTCGATCAGCTGAATCTGGGGTGACTTCTTGTTCGTTGAAGACTTGCTGGAGGCGGGCTCTTGCGCGGCGCGCGGCGGCGGCGCGCGGCGGCGCGGCGCGCTACGGGCGACCTCGCGCTCGCGCGCTGCCGGGCGGCTGGCAGCTGCCGCCACCGGCTCGCTCGCCTCCGCGGCGCCTGCCTCTTCTCCGCTGGCGGCAGACGCGCTCGCCGACTCCTCGGAGCCGGCGGCGGGCTCCAGGATGATGCGCCCGGCGGGCGGCTGCTCCATGAAATACAGACTGCGTGGCGTGTGCCCCGGGGCCACGAAGCGCAGCTCGTGCAACACGCCGTCCGGCATGGCTGACAGCTCGATGCGCCCCACGCCGACGAGCGAGTGATCGAGCCAGATCTCGGCCTGCGCCGGCTCCACTTCGATGGCGGCAAAGGGGATCACCGGCAGCTCGCGCGGACGTGGCGCCGGCTCGGGCGCGGCCTGTGGCTCGGGCGCGGCCTGTGGCGCGGGCGCGGGCTGTGGTGCGGGCGGCGCAGGAGCGGTGGCAGGCGGCGGGCGCAACCCCGAGCGAATCTGCTGCGCGCCCTCTGGCTCGGGCGGACCCACCACCAGGAACTCGCTCTCGTGCGAGCCGCGGCTGCGGCCGAAGATAAACGCCAGCAGCAGCAACGCCGTGAAGGAGATGCCGCCCAGCAAGTAGCTGCCGCGCGAGAGGTGCCGCCAGCGCAGCGCAGGCTGCCAGCGGGAGCTCGGCCGCTCCGCCTCGCGCTCGTCTGCCTCGTGCCCCGCCGGGGGCGCTGGATGGATCGCGGGCTCCTGCATGTTACCTGGATTCCAGTGCCGCTCAGTGGCGCGGCGGCTCTCGCCGAGCACGGCCGCCGCCTGGAGCGGATGCAGTAGCTCGTGTGTAGGTCTGCTGACGCGCGCTGCGCGATCGACAGGATCGAAATCGATGCTCACCGAGCCGGAGCCCAGCCGTAACATATGCTGCACGGCAGCCTCGGCGATCACCGTGCTCGGTCCACTCTGCGAGACCGTTGCATCCAGCTCCGCAGGCGCCACCGCTCCGCCCGCAGCTCGACTGCCGGGCGAGCCTGCAACGCGGGCAGCGGAGACCCACTCTGCGTCCACGATCGTGCCGGCGCTGCACCAGACGGTGCCGCTGCCGCCGTCCCGCGCGCGCACGCGCAGCGTCGCATCACACTGATTGGAGTTGATCCAGCGCAGCCAGCCGCGCAGCGACAGGTGCCGGATCACCGACGTGAAGCCCGTACCCCGGCGATCCACGCCAGCGGCGCTCGAAGCGGGCGCGCCGGCATCGCTCGACGCGGGTGCGCCGGCATCACCCGCCAAGGGCCCACGGACATCGCCCGCCGCCGCCGGAGGGCGCAGCGTGGGCGCGCTGAAGGGGTCTGCGACCACCTCCCTCGAGGCTTGCTCCGCTGCCGGTGAAAGCGCGGCGGCCGCCGGTGAAGCCGGCTGCGGCAGCGGAGGGGGCGACAGTGCACGCTGGGTCGCGCCTCTCCCCCCCTCCACCGGCTCGCCCGCATGCTCACCGCCGGAGCTGGGCCTGGCTGGTGGAATTGTCATAGCTGCTCGGAGCCGCGAACCTCCGAGACCACCCTCCTCTCGCGTTGGATACTCGCGTTGGGCAGCAGTGTAAGGCTCACGACACGCGCGTTCAAACTCAACCTGCAGCACGCCGCGAGCTTTGGCGGAGCGCGCGCGCCGCAGAAATCATGCGGTCCCGGTCCAATTTGCATGTGCCGCGTTTTTTGCGGATCAGGGCCTTATGGCGAGCGGCAAGCGGACGTTGCAGACCCCCGGTCGAGTGCGCGAATCCTTGGGCTCGAGCCGCGCGTCGCTGAGCGCGACGCGCCATCAGCCATGCGCTCGCGATCGGCGGACGACCGCGCCTGGATGCGCAGCAGCCAGGACGATCTGCGCTGGATGATCCGCGCTGGGCTACGGCGGGCCCGCGGCGAGCTGGACGGAGCTGGCGCGCCGCTACTGGCGGCGGCGCTCCAGGCGATCGCGGAAGCAGCGCATGATGCGCAGATACAGCTCGTCCTTCAGCACGGCGTCCTCGTTGCCGGCGTCGATGCTGGGGTTGTCGTTGATCTCGATGATCATGAAGCGGCCGTCGACCTCCTTCACGTCGATGCCATACAGGCCGTCGCCGATCAGGTTGGCCGCGCGCACCGCCAGATCCATCAATGCCGGCGGCGCGTGCTGCACGTCGAGCGTCTCCACCTTGCCGTAGTTGGGGCGCTTGGCCTTCTCTACCTTCTGGACTTGCCAGTGGCCTCGGGCCATGTGGTAGCGGCACACGTACAGCGGCTTGCCGTCGAGCACGCCCACCCGCCAGTCGAAGGTGGAGCGCAAGAACTCCTGCGCAACCACCAGCTCTGACTTCTGGATCAGCCCTGGCAGCATCTCCACCAGCTCCGCCTCGTCGTCGGCCTTGACCACGCCCGCGGAGAATGAGCTGTCGGGCTGCTTGAGCACGACGGGAAAGCCCAGCACCTCACCCAGCTGCCGCGCGCTCTCGCGGTGGACCACCACCGTCTTCGGGCAGGGCAGGTTATGTTTGTCGAACAGCTCGGCCTGATACACCTTGTTCGTACAGCGCACGATCGAGCGCGGGTCGTCGATCACCACCATCCCCTCCGCCTCCGCGCGGCGGGCAAAGCGGTAGGTGTGATGATTGACCGCCGTGGTCTCGCGGATGAACAGCGCGTCGAACTCGGCGATGCGCCCGTAGTCCTCGCGGTCGATGATGGTGGCCTCCAGCCCCACCTTCTCCGCCGCGCGCACGAAGCGCTTGAGCGCCCGCTCGTCCGAGGGCCGGGCCGACGCATCCTCCAGGCCAGCCAGGATGGCCAGCTCGTAGCGGTATTTGGCCACCGTGGAGGAGAGGCGCGGCCGCTCGAAGAAGCTGCGCGCCCGCTGGATCACGAAATCACGGTGCGAGTCCTGGATCTCGCTGAAGGCGATGGGCCGCAGCGAGGCCAGCCGCCACTCGTCCGCCAGCACGAAGGTGGCCCGGAGCAGCGGCGCCGGAAAGTGATTGAACAGCGCCTGACACAGCCGATCGTAGCGCTGCGCCAGGTTGCGCCCGAAGTAGATGCTCAGCTCGAAGTTGTTGCTCTTGATCGGTGCCAGGCCCTTCTGCACCAGATCCTCCAGATCCTCGGACACGATCTTGATCAGCGACGACTGCTTGAGATCCTGCACCGTGGTCACCGAGGGCATGGGCTTGTGCCCGCGCGCCTCGGCCAGCAGCGAAACGTAGTAGCCGATGCTCTGGTAGCCGTAGTCGCGGCACAGGTTGAAGACCTTGGCCCGCTTCATCTCGACGAACTCGGGGTCCGTCAGGTAGTCGCGCGCAGAGATGGCTCGGGCCTGCGGAATATCCAGAGGCCAGAGCTCCGGCTTCTCCATCACGATCAGAACGGCCATGTGCGCGCTCGGTACTTCCTGACTCGATTAACGGTTCGACGCTGCATCTGCATCATGAGGAGCGAGCCACAATAGACCCAAGCGCCAGCCCCAGTTCAACTCCCGACTGGGCTGGTCCGCAAGGTCGGGGCGCACGTGTAGGCCAAGGTGCCCAGCGGCGCCGGAGCACCGTCGACCACCGCTCAACCTAGCCTGTACCGCGCGAGCGGACGCCTTGCAGGAGTGAAACATCGGCCTAGAAGCCCGCGCGCCGCTCGATGAGGGCAATGATGCCACGCCGTCATCAGCCGACCCGTTCGGTGGGCCGGTGCTACAGGCTGCTGCCGGGATGCCGTTTGCGAGTCTGAGCTCGCGGGCTCGCCACAGGCGCACGGACATGCTCTGGAAGAAGAAGAGTAAGGGGAACGAGGCCGCCGAGCTGCACAGTGACGAGCGCGAGCTGGAGGCTCCGGACCGGGCCCTGGATGTGCTGACGGCGCTGATCAAGCTGTACGGCAAGTACGCCTTCGATACGGATCAAGGCGAGGCCGCCGATACCGAGGCGCAGTGCAACGAGTGGGCAACTCGCATCGCCCTGGTGACACCGCCCGCCGCCGGAGAGGCAAGGAACGACAGCGGCACCCGCTCCCCCGCCCGCCGGGACTGGCCGGGGCTGCTCAGCTTCATGCAGGAGCGCCGGCGCTCCGAGAGCGACTACGTGGTGCGCAGCATGAGCGACTTTCGTGCCGCCATCTCGTGCTTCGCCGAGTGCCTGAGCCGCACCCT
This sequence comes from Polyangiaceae bacterium, assembly GCA_025937895.1. GTDB lineage: Bacteria > Myxococcota_A > Polyangia > Polyangiales > Polyangiaceae > SZUA-265. The sequence continues at coordinate 24,950 of JAICQL010000019.1, forward strand.
GGGTGAGGAGCAGAAGTCCGACCAGGCCATCGGCAAGCAGCTCGACACCCTGTCACGCGCGCTGGAGTCGCGCGATACGACCCGCATCTGCGTGGAGGCCCAGCAGGTGGTACAGAGCGTGCGGCACTCGATCGGGGTGCGGCGGGCGCGCGAGGTCGAGCAAGCGCAGATGCTCGGCGAGCGCTTGCGCGCCCTGCGCGAAGAGCTGGCCGAGGTGCGCAAGAAGGCCGAGCTGGACGCCCTGACCCAGCTCTCCAACCGCGCAGCCTTCGATGAGCACCTGCGGCACCTGGCGTCCCTGGGCGCGCTGCTCGGCGAGCCGCCCTGCTTGATGCTGGCCGACCTCGATCACTTCAAGAGCATCAACGACAACTACGGCCACCCCGGCGGGGACGAGGTGCTGCGCCAGGTGAGCCAGTGCCTGAGCCGCACCTTCCTGCGCAAGCACGATTTCATCTCGCGCTACGGCGGCGAGGAGTTCGCCGTGCTGCTGATCGACACCACCCTGGCTCAGGCCGAGATGTTGTCTCGACGGCTGCTGGACAACGTGCGCGGTCTCACCATCTGCCACGGCGGGCACGAGATCCGCCTCACGCTCTCGCTCGGCGTCGCCGCGCTGAGCCCCGGGGAGAGCAGCGCCAGCTGGCTGGCGCGCGCCGATGCGGCCCTGTACAAGGCCAAGCGCACGGGCCGCGACCGGCACGAGCTGGCCGAGCCGGCACGCTGAGAGCGGCGGCGAAGCGGCGCCGTGTTACTTGCGGCGAAGCGCCGCTTGCTGCAGGGCCGGGATCGCGGCTTGCTGCTCCGCGCTCAGCTGCTCCCAGAGCAGCCCCGGCGGACGCCGCACCCGTGGGCAGTGCAACACCCGGGTGGGGGTGACGATGAGATCCAGACGGAAGTCGTGCTCCGTCTCTGGCAGCGCCTGCTCCAGCACCTGCAGGTCGTGCACCGTGGTGGCGATCAGCGTCCGCTCACTGACCAGCCCCAGCTCCGTGAGCAGCGCAAACTCCAGATCGGCGTAGCCGGCGCCCTTGCCGATCCGCACCCCGCTGGCATTCACTGCCACCGAGCCGCACACGATGAGCTCGATGGGCTCGAGCTCCTCCACCCGCGTCGGGCGCCCGTGGCGCTCCGCGCCTTCGATGGTCACGGCGGCATCGGGCTCGACCCCGGGCGGCAACGCGCTCTGCTGCAGCGCCAAAAATGGCCGCTCGCTGGCCAGGCGCGGCACGGCCATGTACGAGAGCTTGCCGCTCGCCAGCGCCCTGCGGCGCACCGGGCGCTGCGGCGTGTCGGGGTTCAGCTTCAGCACCCGCGCGGCCTGCCACTCTGGCAAGGCCGCCAGGCGCTCTGCAGCGCCGTCCGCCCCCACGAAGCCGGGGATGCGCCCTGCCGCCGGCCGCGCCGTGCGCACGGCAGGATCGTCGTCGATCTGACGCCAGACGCGCTCGCGAATGCGCTGCTTCAGCGTCGCATCGGGGCCCAGCGCTCCAGCGCTCATGCCATCGGCTCCTCACCCATGGGGTCGGCACCCGGCGGCGGTGCCACCGCCTGCGAGAGCGCCAGGATCTCGACCAGGATCGCACGAAACACGATGTCCACGTCGTCCACGTCCACCGCCACCGTGTTCTGCGCCAGGGTGCGCTCGATGTGCTCGTTGACGAAGGCCACGAGCGCCGGCTGATCGATGGCCACGATGTCCTCGGAGTCGAGCGCGTCGCGCGGATCGCTCCGGCGCAGCTCCTCGTCCGCGGCCAGTGCCAGATCCGCCGCGGCCACCGCCTCCGGGCTCAGCCGGCGCAAGGCGCCGCCGGCAAAGCCCTCGAAGCCGACGAACACCGCCACGGCCAGCATGTTGCCCAGGGCCAGCGCGGTCTCGTCCAGCGAGGCCGAGAGCTTGTGCGCCAGGTAGGCGGTGAGGGCTGGCTGCTCGCTGCTCAGGCGCTCGAAGCCGGCCTGCGCCAGCTCGCGCGCGTGCTCGTCCGCCGCGGCAAACGTCGCCTCCAGGCTGGCCACGCTGCTCTGCGGCAGCCGCGCGTGGCGAGGCACCGGGCGCAACGCCGTGCGGCGCAACCACATGGCGTCAGCCGCCTCCCCGCGCGATCTTGCGCAGCTGCGTGGCGTTGAGCCAGGCGTCGCTGTCTCCCCACTCGATCTTGGCCAGGGCTCCGCGCGTGTCCACGATGTGCACCAGCGAACCCTCCGGCACCTTGTCCCCCGCTGCATCCAGCGCCGAGGGGCCGCGCGCACTGGTCATCGGGCGCCCCTCTGCGTCGAGCAAGCGCGCCTCTTCCACGATCACCACCGCCGGCGTGAAGTCGCGGCGCAGATGCCGCGCCGCCGCGGCCATGCTGCCCCCCAGCAGCAGCAAGCAGCCGCCCGCCACCGCCGCGATGCTGCCGCCCAGCCGCGTCTCGTGCGACTTGAGGAACAGGCGCGCGCCCAGGCCCAGCCCCAGCAGCACGGAGCCCAGCAGGCCCACTGCCGCCCACGCACCCTCGCCGATCAAGCCAGTCAGCGCCCGGAGCAGGCGCGGGCGAGCCACCACCCCGTCCTGCGCCTTGGCTCGCCGCTCCGAGAGCGTCTCCCGGATCCGCTGCAACACCAGCCGCGCCTCCTCGTCGTCCGGAGCCAGCGCCAGCGCCTCTTCGAACGCGGCCGCGGCCTGGCCCAGATCGGCGGGCTTGCGCGCCGTCGACTCGGCGCGGCCCAGGTACGCCACGCCGCGATCGAAGCTCAAGGTCGCGTGCACCAGCCCCTGATCCGACCAGTGCTCGAGCTGATCGATGGCCTCGCTGAACGCACCGCGCTGCAGGGCTGCTTGGACCTGGCCGAGCTCTGCCGGGCTGGGCGGCTGCTGAGCCGCGCCCCTTGCGCTGGCCAGCAGCACCACGGCAGCCAGCGGCAGCCACCAGCACGCGGCGCCGGGCTGCAACAGCCGCCGACTCCAGACACGCCCGGTCACGCTCGCGCCTCATCCAGGTCGGAGGCCAGCTGCGGCCTGCGCGCGGGCTGTTTCAACAAGCGTCTCACCAGTGGCTCGGCCTGAGCCAGCAGCGCCCCAACCGCGCTGCTCTCGGCGGCGTTTCCCGCCAGGCGCAGCTCTGCAGCTCGTCCGAGCAGCTGCGCCACCTGGGCCGCCTGCTCCGGGCTCAGGCCCTCTGCCGCCAGGCGCGGCTCCAGCTCGCTGCGCAGCAGCGCCCGCGCGCGCAGCCCCGTGCTCCACTCGATGGCCAGATACAGGGCGCGCTCCGCGGCGCTGAGCGCGCGGTCCAGCTCGCCACGCGCCAGAGCCTGGTGCGCCTCTGCCAGCGAGCGCTGCGCGTGGGTGGCCTGCGACTGTTCGCGCCGCTCGCGCCGGGCACGCAGGCGCCGCCGTGCCGAGCTCAGCCCCGCCCCGAGCAGCACCAGGCCGGGCGGCACCGCGAGCGACCACCAGAAGCCGGCATGATCAGTCCAGGGGCGAGAGCTGCTGTGCGGCGCGAGCTCAGCGCGAAATTGCACCAGCTCGGAGAGCCGCGGACCGCTCTCTGCGGCCAGCGGCGCTTCGGGTTGCGAGCCCCCGGGCGCGGGCTCCACCAGGACCTGGCCGAGCTCCACCGGCTGCGAGCGGTAGCGCTGCGCCGCCGGATCATAAAAGGTGAGCCCGAGCCGCCCGAGATCCACCGTTCCCGGTCGGGTGAGCCGCACGACATAGTTGAAGGTGCGCGAGCCGCCCACCATGCTGCCACTGGTGACCATGTCGTCACGCAAGGTCGGCTGCAGCCACTCCACGCCTGCTTGCTCCGGCAGCTTGAGCGCACCCGGCAGGCGGCCCGTGCCCTCGACCCGCGCCGTCACCGCGATCGAGCCACCGGCGGTGATCTTGCGCGGCTCCACCACCGCGGTCAGCCGAAAATCACCAACGTCACCTGCGTAGCCCGGCGGGCGCCCCTGCGCCGGAGGCTCGCTCACCTCCACCGTGAGCGTGGGGCTACTGCGGCGCAGGCCCTGCGCGCTGCGTGAGGAGTACCGCCGCCCCAGGAACCCGAGCTCCAGGGGACCTATCTCCAGCCGCCCGGCACGCAGCGGAAACAGGGCAATCTCGCGGACCTTCACCATGATCCACCGCTGGCCATCGCGCGTGTACTGATAGACGGGCTGGCGACTCGGATCTTCCACCAGCCTCAGCGCCAGAAAGTCGGGGTGGCTCGGCTCATGCGAGCCCGGCGCCTCCTGAAACACGCTCTGCGAGCCATGCGCGTAGATGCTGAGGGTCAGCTGCTGGCCCACCACCGCCCGCTGCGGGGTGAGGCGCGCATCGAGGAACGCCAGCGAGTCCGGCAACGTCTCCGGGATCAGCTCGGGCGCTGCCTGTGGCAGGCGATCAAACCCACCGCCTCCACCGCGCAGGCGATCGAACAGATCGTCGAAGGCGTCGTCCGTGCCGAAGGGATCGAAGGGGCCAAACAGGGACCCCGGGGAGCGGCGCCCACGGCGCTGCTGGCGCTGCGTGCGCTGCCCCTCCGGCACGACGCGGATCTGCACCGGCCGCGCCTGTTGCCGGCGGCCCTCCGCCAGCACGCTGCCGGGGCCGATGCTGTACACGCCGGCGCGCGTGGCGGTCAGCTGCCAGGTGGCGCTGATACCGCTCTGCCGCACCATCCGGAAGCCCGAGATGGACACCTGCTGGCGGGTGCCGACGCTGGGACCGCGCAGCTCGAAGCTGTTGGGCACCACCAGCTCCGGGTGGGTGGGCGCCTCCCCGTCCGAGCTCATCGCGTCCAGCTGCACGTCGAAGGTCTCCCCTACCGCCACCTCCGGGCTGCTCACCTGCAGCTCGAGCTCGAGCTGCGCCCGGGCCAGGCCGGCGCTGCTGGAAAGCAAGAAGAAGGGCACCAGCCAGGAGAGCAGCAGCGGAGCCAGGCGCAGCACGCCGCCCGCGTCAGGGGCGCGCCGTGCGCCGCGCAGAGCGCTGTGGAGCTGCCGGGCTGTCATGGCTCTTCGTTCACTTATCTTCTACCACTCGCCGCACCCGGCCGCGCTGGGCTCGTGCTGCCTCCTGCTGCACCGTAGGCGCTCGCTCCAGCTGGTCCAGGGCTTTCTCATCCTGGCTCAGGGAAAGCCCGTGCTCCTGCTGGGGAGGAGGCTGCTGCTGGCCATCGGGGGGCTGCTGCTGGGGCTGCTCGCCCTGCTGATCCTTTTGCTGGTCGGGGCTCTGTTGCTCCTGGTTCTGGTCGGGCTGCTTCTGGTCCTGCTTCTGCTCCTGCTGATCTCGATCCTGCTGCTGGTCGTTCCGGTCTTGATCCTCGGGCGGCGAGGGCTGACCGCCATCGGAGCGCGGCGGCTGGTCGGAGGGGCCGCCATCGCCGGGTGGGCCTGCATCCGGTGGCGGCGGAGGCTCGTCCTCCTCGGCCCTGCGCAGCGCGAGTGCGCGATTATGTGCTGCATCTCGCCCCACCGCCGGCGCCGTCTCTGCCTCCTGACCCGGGACTAGCTCGAGCGCGCGGTTATAGTGAGCGACGGCAGCCTTGTACTCGCGACGCAGGAACTCCAGGTTGCCGAGCAGGTAGTGCGCCTCTGCCAGCTGCTCCAGCGGCACGTTGCGGCGCGCCACGATCTGCTCCAGCACCGAGAGCGCACAGGACACCTCGGCACTGCGCAGCGCCAGGAGCTGCGGGTTGTCCTTCTGCCGGCCCACGTCCTCGCCGAAGCGGCTGCCGTAGCGCTCCGCGATCCGAAAGAGCGCCAGCCCCAGATCGAAGCTCGCTTGTGGCCGCTCGCCCACCAGCGGCGGCGCACCGATCGTGCCCTCCTGGCACAGACCGGTGCCCAGATAGTCGCTCAAGAGCTGCACGGCGGCGCCCGCGTCCTGAGCCTCCAGAGCGGCGATGCCGCGATCGACCTGCGGCGCCCGCCGGGTGAACACGCGGTCGACGGCCTTGGAGTCGCAGCCGGCGAGCTGCAGGCAGAGCAGCGCACCGGAGACCACCAGCAGGACTGCCACGCTGCCAGCCCCTTCGCCGGCGAGCGCAGCGCTGCTACCAGCCTTCTTTGCCTCGCTCGCGCCCGACTTGCGCCGGCGCCGCCAGACCTCCGGCACGAACGCCTCCAGCAAGATGCACAGCAAGGCCAGCCCCAGCGGATACGCGTACACGTCCGCGTAGACGGTCTCCACCCGCTCCGAGAGCTCCTGGGTCATCATCGCGCGCAGACGCCGGGTCACCTCCTGGATGCCCGTGCTGCCGCTCTCGCTGCGCACCACGTTGCCGCCAGTCAGCTCGGCGATCTGAGTCAGCTGGCGCTCGCCCTCCGCCGAGAGCGAGGTTGTCATGATCTCCCCCGACTCGTTGCGGCGCAGGCCCCGGTTGATGCCCTGCTCGTCGATCTCCGGGATGGGCTCCGGCGTGCGGCCGCCGATCTGCACCACGTAGATGCTGATGCCTGCTTCCTTCGCAGAGCGCGCGCTCTGCTCAGGATCACCCTCCAGATCCTCGCCGTCCGTCACCAGCACCATCACGCGCCGGTGCTTCTGCGACTGCGGATCCCTCTCCAGCAGCGAGCGGCCTGCCTCCAGCGCGCGCGCGATGGCCGTGCCACCCACCGGCATGTCATGTGGCGTCAGCTGGCGGAAGAACTGCGCGATGGCTCCGCCGTCGCTGGTCAGCGGAAAGCTCAGCGGCTCGCCGGCAAAGGCCACCGCGCCGAAGCGCGCGCCGGGCAGCTCGCTGATCAGCTGCGCCACCTCGGCCTTCGCCCGCTCGCTGCGATTGGGCGCCACATCGCGCGCGAACATGCTCTTCGAGTAGTCGAGCGCGATGATCACGTCGAGGTTGGTTGCGGGGATGCGCCGCGTGCCCCAGCCGTACTGCGGCTGCGCCAGCGCGGCAAAACAAGCGATCAGCCCGAGCACGCTCAGCGCGCCCTTGAGCGCCCGGCGCGAGCCCACCCGCGCGGTGAGCAGGCCCTCCACCAGCGCGTCTTGCCCGAAGCGCCGCCGAGCCCGCACGCCCGCCAGAGCCCCGAGCACCAGCAGCCCGCCGACGGCCAAAGCCAGCAACGCACCCAGCAGCCAGAGCGGCTGAGCAAACTTCACGGGAACCTCCGCAGGAGCAGGGCGCGCAGCACGGCGTCGAGCGCCAGCAGCAGGACACCGGGCAGCAGCAGGTAGCGGTACAGATCCTCGAACGTGGCCACGTTGCCCTCGAACTTGGTCTTCTCCAGGCGATCGAGCACGTCGTGCAAGCTGGCCTGCAGCCCGCGGGCGTCGCTGGCCACGTAGCTCTCCCCGCCCGTCTTCTTCGAGATGGTCTCCAGCAGCTCCGCGTTGACCGGGAAGAAGCGGGTCGAGTAGCGCGGCTGCCCGAACAGATCGAAGCCGTCCTGCACCTCGGCCTGATCGCCGGCGCCGATCTGCACCGTGTACACGCGCGCGCCCACGACCGTGGCCAGGTGCGCCGCGTACTCCGGCGACAGCTCACCGGCGTTGTTGTCGCCGTCGGTGAGCAGGATCACCGCCTTGCTCTTGGCCTGGCTGCGCCGCAGGCGGGCCGTGGCCACGCCCAGCGCGTCACCGATGGCGGTGCGGCTGGCATCGATCAGATCCAGCTGCAGCCGCGACACCAGCGAGTCCAGCAGGTGATAGTCGAGGGTGGGCGGAGACAGCACGTACGCGGACTTGCCGAACACCACGACCCCGATGCGGTCCGTCTTGCGGCGCGAGACGAAGTCGCGAATCGTGGCCTTGGCGGCGTCCAGGCGGGTCGGGCGCACGCCCCGCTCGCGATCCGGCGCGAGCCGCGCCAGGTCCTCGGGGAAGTTCTCGATCACCGCGCGCATGGAGCCCGAGAGATCCAGCACCAGCACCAGATCGATGCCCTCTTCCTCGCTGCTCTGCGGCACGATGGCGTTGAGTGGACGGCCCAGCGCCAGCACCAGCAGCGCAAAGCCCACCGCCCGCAGCGCCGCCGGCAAATCGCGCAGCCACACCCGGGCCCCGACGGGACCGCCAGCAAAGCCCACGATCGTGCCCAGCAGCAGGCGCGGGCGCCGCGCGTCTTCACCGAAGGTGCTGCGCCAGAGCAAGGGCGGCACCACCAGCAGCCCGAGCAGGAACCATGGATGCTGCCACTCGGCGTTCGCAAGCTCGGGCCCCTTGAGCAGCGGGTAGAGCGCGCCGAGCCCGGCGGCAACCAGCAGGAAGCCCAGTAACAGCGCGAGGCGCCGGACGGTCTTGCTCATGAGCTCGTTCATGACCGCCCCCTCGGCACGGGTGGGGGCCCCGCTGGCGGCTCCGGCGGGCGCTGCGCTTCCGGACGCTGTGCTTCCGGACCCTGTGCTGCAGGACTCTGTGCTGCAGGACTCTGTGCTGCAGGGCCCTGCTCTTCAGGACCCTGTGCTGCCGCCCGCAGCTCGACATCGAGCGGAGTGGCCGGCTGTGGCTCTGCCATCGTGCGCCGCACGATGCTCTCGGCATCCTCCAGCACGATCTCGCACTCGGCTCGCTCGGGGGTCAGGTTGGCGAACTTGACCAGGTCGGCGCGCCGCAGCAGCCGCTCGATCTGCTGGGCCAGGTCCGCTTCCAGACGCCGCGGCCCGAGGTGCTCCAGGATCTCGCGCGTGGTGCTCTCCAGGCCGTCAAAGCCGTAGCGCTGGCCCAGGTAGTCGCGCACCGCCTGCGACACCTCGGCAAAGTGCTGGGTGGTGAGGCCCTGCTCGATCAGCCGCCGGGCACGCACCGCGGCCAGCGCCTCCAGCGCGCGCTCCCAGGCAGGCCGCGGCGGAGGCGGCGGGGGCAGCGGGCGCTGGCGCCGCAGCCAGCGGCTGATCGCGAAGGCGATCAAGGCGCCCAGCGGCAGCGCGAGCAGCGCGCCCAGCACCACGTTCTTGGCGGCCGTCCATACCTCCAGCTGCGGGCGCGGCCCGGGGTTGGGACGCGGCGTGGCCTGCACCAGGTTCGCCGTCGGATCGTCCACGCGCACCTCGTGCTCGGAGGTGCACAGGGTGATCAGCTCGCCGCTGGCCCGCGCGATCGCGATCGGTACGCTCGGCAGGGTGAGTGTGTGTGGCCCCGCCTCCTTCGGCAGCGGCACGAACGAGAGCTCCACCGTGGTGGTGGCGCCGCCCTCACTTCTGGTGCGGGTGATGCGCGGAGCAGCAGGCCCCTCCAGCGATGGGATGAGAAACTGCGCGCGGGTCAGCGCCTTGCCCTCGGGGCCATCCAGCTGCAGCTTGAAGCCGCCGGGCAGCACGCTCTCGCCCAGCCCGTGCTGGATCTCGAGCCGCAGCGGTGCCGCGTAGCCCGCCTTGGCGCGCTCCGGAAAGCTCTCCACCAGTGCCGGCCGCGCCTTGCCCTCGGGGATGTGCTCCACACACGCGGACGGCGCCGGGCGCTGTGGCGGAGCGAGCGCGGCCACGCCCGCGTCGGGCGATCCACCCTGGACCTCAGCCTGTACCCCGCCCTGCCCCGCAGCCTGTGTCCCGGCCTGTGTCGCAGCCTGCGCCCCGGCGCTGCCTGCGGCGAGCACGCTCCCGAGCAACAGCAGCGTGCCGCTCGTTGCTGCCATGACTGCCGGACGCCTCATCGATGCGCCCTCTTCGCCCGGCGGGCGAACAGCTCGCGCAGCGGCGCGACATAGGGCTCGTGGGTGTGCACCACGCAGTGATCCAGACCGAATTTGTTGAACAGCGCCACGTGCTGCGCGCGCAAGGCGCCCATCGCTCGCGCATAGTGCGCACGCACCCGCGGATCCGAGGTGTCGACCAGCACGTCTTCGCCGCTCTCCAGATCCTGAAAGTTGGCCAGCCCCACGTCGGGCAGCTCCTCGTCGCGCGGGTCCGAGATCAGCACCGGCACGATGTCGTGGCGCGCGGAGGCCAGCGACAGCGCGCGCTCGTAGCCGCTCGTGAAAAAGTCGCTGATCAGGAAGGCCACGCTGCGCCGGCGCGTGACCTTGTACAGCGTCTGCAGCGCCACCTCGAGGTTCGTGCCGTGGCTCTCGGGCTGTGACGCCAAGATCTCCCGCACCACCCTCAGCACGTGCTTCTGGCCCTTCTTTGGCGGCACCAGCTTCTCCACCCGATCCGTGCTCAGGATCAGCCCCACGCGATCATTGTTCTTGATCGCGCTGAAGGCGCACAGCGCTGCCACCTCGGCAGCCACCCGGCTCTTCTGGCTGCCGCGCGTGCCGAAGTGCTTGCTGCGCGAGACATCCACGACCAGCATCACCGTCATCTCGCGCTCTTCGATGAAGACCTTCACGAAGGTCTCGTCCATGCGCGCGCTGACGTTCCAGTCGATGGTGCGGACGTCGTCGCCCGGCTGATACTTGCGCACCTCGCTGAAGGCCAGCCCCTGCCCCTTGAAGCCGGAGATGTAGTTCCCCGACAGCTGTTCGGTGGCCAGGCGGCGCGTGGTGATTTCGATTCGGCGCAGTGCCCGGAGCAGTTCCTTCGGGATCACACCCGCTTCTCCTTCGGCGGTAGCGGCTCTGGCGCCACGCGCTCAGGGCACTTCCACGGCTTCGAACACACGCCGCACGATCGTCTCGGAGTCCACCTCCTCCGCCTCGGCCTCATAGCTCAGCACCAGGCGATGGCGCAGCACATCGGGGCCGATGGCCTTCACGTCATCCGGCTCGACATAAGCGCGGCCCCTCAGGAAGGCGTGAGCCTTGGCGGCCAGGTTCAGCGCGATACTGGCGCGCGGGCTCGCGCCGTATTCGATCAGCGGCTGCAGATCCCGCAGGGCACGCGGCGGCTCGCGCGTGGCGAGCACGATGTCCACGATGTAGTCGCGCACGCGATCATCCGTGTAGATGTCGCGCACCACCTTGCGCGCCGTCAGCAACTGAGCCGGGGTGGCGCGTGGGATGACCTTGGCCGGCAGCACGCCGGTCATGCGATCCATCAGCTTGCGCTCCTCCGCACGGCTGGGGTAGCCCACCTTCACCATCAGCATGAAGCGGTCTACCTGCGCCTCGGGCAGCGGGTACGTGCCCTCCTGCTCGATCGGGTTCTGCGTGGCCAGCACCACGAACGGATCTGGCAGCGGGTACGTCTTGTCACCGATGGTGACCTGATGCTCCTGCATGGCCTCCAGCAGTGCGCTCTGCACCTTGGCCGGCGCGCGGTTGATCTCGTCCGCCAGCACCAGGTTGGCGAACACCGGCCCCAGCTTGCTGGTGAACTCGCTCGACTTCTGGTTGTAGATGACCGTGCCGATGAGGTCGGCGGGCAGCAGATCGGGCGTGAACTGGATGCGCGAGAATTTGGCCTGGATCGCGTCGCAGATGGTGCGCACGGTCAGGGTCTTGGCCAGGCCCGGCACGCCCTCCAGCAGCACGTGCCCGCCGGTCAGCAAACCGATCAGGATGCGCTCGATCATGTAGGACTGGCCCACGACCACCTTGCCCACCTCGTTGATCAGGTCGTTGACGAACCCGCTCTCCTGGGCGACCACCTCGTTCAACGCCCGAACGTCCTGCATGCCTATAACTCCTCGAAATAACTGGCGCCTGCTGGAACACGCTCATCCCTGCTGGGGCGGCCAGTCGCGAAGGCGTATATCCCGTCGGGCCCCACCGAGACAATCAGCATGCGGTTTCTATTCCGCACGGCGTCTCACGGCGAGGCCCAATGCTGCACCCAGGCCCCCTCGGCCCGGATCAGCGGGCTGGCAGCGAGGCGATCCAGCTGCCGAGCAGGCCCAGGTACTCATCGTCGACCCGGTTGCGCAGCAGCGGAGGCATGCGCAGCCGCGGGTCCGTGCTGGCAGCGCGCAGGTACATGAGCGAGGCCTCTGGCTGGCCCGGCGTCACCAGCAGCAGCTCGTCCGGCTGGGCATAAGACGGCGCGCCGATCACGCCCTGCTTGGCGAGCGGGGTCGCATAGCGGGCATCCCAGGAGGGGACCGGTGAGTCCGCGTTGTGGCACATCGCGCAGTTGCTGTCCCAGTACGAACGCAGCCGCTCTTCCGCGGAGCGGGTCTCGTCGCTCAGGCTGGCCAGCTGCGGATAGTCCGCCGCAGGGCGGTGGCCGATCTCGCGGTCGAACAGCCCCAGGTTCTCCCACGTGGAGAGCTGATTGGCGGGAAAGGGCTCACCTTCGGGATGATACACGTGCTCGCGGTTGAGCTGCGCGGTGCGCGGTCCGAGCGCGCCGCCCGCCACCTCGGAGTGGCAGCGCGCGCAGTCGCTCTGCGCGGGGAAAGTGTACGTCTGCATGCGCGCGGCGCCGCTCGCATCGACCACGGTCAGCTCCAGGTCGTGCCCCTCGAGCAGCAGCTCGGCATCGCTTTGCTGCTCGTTCCACTCGTACACCAGCCCGTAATAGCCGCCGCCCCGGGCCGCGATCAAAAAGCGCGTCTCCAGGCGGCGGACCACGTCCGGCTGCCGCTCGTCGAGCGCCAGATCGAACTGTTTGACGAACACGGTGCCCTCCGGAAAGCTCCAGGCCTCGTGCTCGGCAAAGCCGATCTGCTGCCCAGCGGGCAGCGCCATCCAGCGCTGCTTGCCGGCGCCGTCGCTGAACAGGGGCGCCTGCACCGAATACGGCAAGAGCGCGGGCTGCGCGCGCAGGCTGGCCAGGTCTTCAAAGACGCCGGTCTGGCTCAGCAGCGCGGGGCTGTCGCGCCAGTCTTCCGCGCGCTCCGGAAAGCCCAGAAAGGCAGCATTGCCCTGCACCACCCCCGGCAGGTAGGGCAAGGGCAACAGCGTCACGTCTCGTTCAGTGGAACAGGCCCAGCTGGCCCCGGCCAGCACCGCACAGGCTGCAGAAAACCGCGCCATCCGCGCACTCCTTGTCGGCTTCGGGCGCAATCCTGGCACGGCTGGGCGCTTCCCGACACGAGAAGGAGCGCTCGCGGCGCGGAAAAAGCGCCGGCTTCACCCGATTCGGAGCAGCTCGAGCGCGCTGCTGGTCCCGCCACCCCCTGGATTTCTTCGCTCCTCCGGCTCCGGCAGTGGAATTGGCGCGCCGGGCCTGGCTGCGCTGGGGCCTGGAGTTGCGGTGGCTAGCTCTGGGCCGAGGCCATGCGCTCTGTGCGTGCCTCGCCGTCGCGCAGCGGCAGCTCCAGCAGCGAGTGCAGGTTTGCCGACTTGACAAACACGTGGCCCAGCTCCCGTGCTCGCGCCAGCCGCTGAGGGTCGGTGCAGGCAGTGTAGAAGACGACGCTGCCCACCACGCCGCGCTTGGCGAGCAGCCGTGCCAGCTCCACCCCGCAGCCATCCGGCAGCTCGATGTCGAACACCCCCACCGGGAAGGGGCCCGTCAGCAGGGCGGCCAGGGCGCAGCGAGAGGCATGCCGCACGCGCACGCCCTTCAGCTGCAGAGTCCGTTCGAGCCCGCGGGCAAGCAGAAGGTCATCTTCGACGAGCAGCAGTTCACAAGATGGGCTCATGTGCAGCGGTCTTCCCTTGGCTGGCTGGAGGCGCGACGTGTGACGGCCCCCGTGGTGCCACTCCGTCGAGCGCACCCAATACGCCCGCAGCTTTCCCTGCTTTAGTTGTGAATAAGTCGATTTCCCGGCCGCGGCAGGAAATGGCTCGGGAGGGCTGACGAACGCCGGGCCGTCCACAGGATCACCCAAGTTATTCACAGCCTGTGCACGGCTGTGGCCCTCGCCCAGCGCGGTGCGCAACGCCGTACCGCGCGGCCAGGCTGGCGAGTAGGCTGGGGCCATGCACGTGGCGACTGGTACCAGTGGATTTAGTTACAAGGAGTGGATCGGCAGCTTCTATCCACCCAAGCTGCCTGCCTCGCGGATGCTGCAGTTCTACGCGGAGCGGCTGCCCACGGTGGAGCTCAACAACACGTTCTATCGCATGCCCAACGAGGCGCTGATCCGCGGCTGGAACGAGCGCACGCCGGCGAGCTTCCGTTTCGTGCTCAAGGCGCCGCGACAGATGACGCACATTCGCAAGCTGCAGGACTGTGAAGATGCGCTGGCGCGCTTCATCGGCGTCGCGAACGTGCTCGGTGAGAAGCTGGGGCCGCTGCTGTTCCAGCTTCCGCCCACGTTTCAGCGTGATGTCGAGCGCCTGTCCAGCTTCTTGCGGCTGCTGCCACCGGGCACTCGCGCCGCCTTCGAGTTCCGGCACCCTTCCTGGTTCGACGAGACCACGTACGCGGCGCTGCGCCAGCACGGGGCGGCATTGTGCATCGCCGAGGTAGACGACCAGCCACCCCCTCTGGTGGCAACCGCCAACTTCGGCTATCTGCGTCTGCGCAGAGAGGACTACACGCCGGAGCAGATCGCGAGCTGGGCAGCCGCCGTGCGCAAGCTTGCCTTTGAGGAAGCGTACGTCTTCTTCAAGCACGAGGTGCGCGCCCCTACCCTGGCGCTGGCGCTCGCGGACCACTTCCGCTGAGGCATTGCTAAAGCACGGCCGCTGAAGTACGGCCGCTGAAGCACGGCCGCTGACCAGCGACATCAGCAGAGCTACCACCTCCGCTGACAAGGGTGCCCCGGCATGCCTTTCACATCCGTGCGTGCCGGAGCGGGCCTGCCCAAAAAGTCAAAAAACTGGCCAGAAGGCGCCGGCGAGAGCTAGTGGTCAACCCGCCGAGAGAGGTGACGAACCTCCCTCGCCTGAGCAATACTCTCCATTGGGAGGTAGGTCGTGCGCCTGGGAATCGACTTTGGCACTACGCGAACGGTCGTTGCTGCTTGTGATCGCGGCAACTACCCTGTGATCACGTTCAACGCTGCGAATGGCGATACTCAGGAGTGGTTCCCGAGCGCCATCGCCGAGAAGGGGGGCGAGCTGCGCTTCGGCTTCGAGGCGCTCGCGCGCCGCGGGGACCCGGGCTGGACGCTGTGTTACTCGTTCAAGCGCTGGCTGGCTACGCCGGACGCCACACCGGGCCGGCGCGTGCAGGTCGGCTCGCTGGAGATCGATCTCGTCAGCCTGGTCAGCCGCTATCTGGAGGCCCTGCGCAAGGCGCTGGTGACCAACTCCAACTTGCCCAGCAAGAGCGCAAAGGAGGCGCTGGAGGCCACGGTGGCCGTGCCCGCAAACTCCTTCTCCACGCAGCGCCTGGTCACCCTGGAGGCCTTCCGTAACGCCGGCTTCCGCGTGCTCAGTATGCTGAATGAGCCGTCGGCGGCCGGGGTGGAGTACGCCCATCGCTATCGCAACACGCTCAACAGCAAGCGCGAGAAGGTGCTCGTGTACGACCTGGGCGGCGGCACCTTCGACGTCTCGCTGGTCGACATGCAGGGCCAGTCCCACGACGTGGTGGCCAGCCGCGGCCTGGGGCGCCTGGGCGGGGATGATTTTGACGAGATCCTGATGGATCTGGCCCTGCAGAAGGCGGGGCTGGAGCGCGGTGAGCTGCTGCCCAGCACCCTGGTGGATCTGCGCCAGCACAGCCGCGAGCTGAAGGAGTCGATCAACCCCAATACGCGCAAGATTCACGTGGAGCTCGAGCGTCACCTCGATCCGAGCGAGCGCAAGCTGCTGAAGTGCTCCGACGGCAAGGGCGTGGTCGTCACCATCGACACCTACGACGCCGCCTGCACGCCGCTGCTGGAGCGCACGCTCGAGCTGGTCCGGCTCACCCTGGCCGCGGCTCCCGGCGGTGATGCGCTGAGCTCCAGCGGGGACGACGGCGACGAGAGCTCCGTGCAGGGCATTGCGGGCCTGTACGTGGTGGGCGGCGCCAGCGCGCTGCCGGCCGTGGCCCGCGGCCTGCGCACCGCGTATGGCCGCCGCGTCAAGCGCTCGCCCTATCCGTCCGGGGCGATCGCCATCGGTCTGGCCATCGCGGCGGACGAGGCCGAGTCCTACGCCCTGACCCAGCGCTACCAGCACAACCTCGGCGTGTTCCGCGAGGTGCTGGGCGGCAACGAGATCGGCTTCGATCGTATCATCGGCCCGGAGACGGTCGTGCCGGTGCCGGGCGGCGCGCCCACGCGCCTGTCACGCCGCTACCGCGCCACCCACAACGTGGGCCACTTCCGTTTCATCGAGTGCGGCTGGCTCGACGACGCGGGGCATCCGAGCGGCGACATCAAACCCTTCGCCGACGTCCGCTTCCCCTTCGATCCTGGCCTGCGCAAGGAGCCCGACTTGAGCCAGGTGCCGGTGGCGCGCAGCAGCGTGCTGGGCCCGGAGATCGAGGAGGACTACTTGATCTCGGAGTTCGGCACGGTGGAGCTCACCATTCGCGACCGCGAGTCCGGCTACCAGCAGCACTACAAGATCGCTGGCTGAGCTGCTGCCCGGGCAGCTACCGGCCGTGATCCGACGGAGACACGATGAATGCACGCTGAGCGTGGCTTGCCGTCCTCTCCAGCCATCCTGATCCAGAGCGAGCGGGTGTTGCTGCGCTCCGCGGACGGGCGCCCGCGGATCGTGCCGGCGGCATTGCTGGTGCGCAACGGCCGCATCAGCAGCGTTCACGAGCTCTCTCCGGCGCCCGGGGCCAGCCCTTCATCGGCAACCTCTCTTGCAACAGCTTCTTCGCCGTCGGTGTCGCAGGCAGAGCTGCCCCGCCCGTCCGAGGCGAGAGTGCTCGACTACGGCTCGGCGCTGATCACGCCAGCGTTCGTCAACGCGCACACGCACCTGACCATGAGCTTCATGCGGGGGCGCTTTGACGATCTGACGGCCAGCGGCAACGCGGTGGAGCAGCTCTTCTTCAAGATCGAGACCCAGCTGGAGGCGGCCGACGTACGGGCCTTCACCCGGATGGGCGCGTTCGAGTGCCTGCTGCACGGCGTTGCCCTGGTCTGGGACCACTACTACTTCGGGGATGCCGTGGCGCAGGGCCTGCGCGACGTGGGCCTACCCGGCGTGGTGGCGCCCACCCTGCAGGATCTCGGCGGTCCCGGGCTGGGCCGCGCGGAGCGGGGGCTGAGCGACACCGTCGCCATCGCCACGGACCCGGGGCTGGCGCGCATGGGCATCTTCTCCGCGCTGGGCCCACACGCCACCGATACCGTCTCACCGGCGCTCTGGACCCAGCTGGCGCAGCTCGCCGAGCAGCACCTGCTGCCCTTGCATTTCCACCTGGCGCAGTCGCCGGAGGAAGTAGAGCGCGTGGAGCGGCGCTCCGGCTGCTCGCCGGTGGAGCTGCTGGCGCGAGCCGGCATCCTGGAGCTGGTGCAGCCGCGGGTCATGGCCCACGGCATCTATCTGTCGCTCGCCGACGCACGGCGCGCCACCAGCGGGCAGGGCCGGCTGGTGTTCTGCCCGGCGTCTCAGACTCAGTTCGGCGTGCCCGCCCGGATCGACGAGTGGCTGGCGGCGGAGGTCCCCTTCCTGGTGGCGAGCGACTCGGCCAACAGCAACGACGGCCTGAACGTGCAGGAGGAGCTGCGCTGGGTGGCGGGTTTTCGTGCGCTCTCCAGCAGCTACGCACCCGCTTTCGAGCAGGTGCTGGCGCAGGGCAGTGCCGAGGCCGCCCGTCAGGTGGGGCAGCTGCGCGCTCAGGCAGTCGCTCGCGCGAGCCGGCTGGGCGACGCTGATTTTCTGCTGCGCAAGCTCTGGGATGAGGCCGGTGCGCTCCATCCTGCCTTTCGAGCTGGAGCCATTAGCGCCGGCGCACTGGCCAACCTCGCGGTGTGGGATCTCGATAGCCCTGGCTGCTGGCCAGCAACAGATCCCCTGCGAGCGCTGGCCTTCAGCAACCTGAGCCATGCCTTGCGGCAGCTGATCGTGCTGGGGGAGCCGCGCGGCACCGACGGCTGGTATGCGAGCTCACTGCTGCATAGCCAGGCGTACCGCGACGCCCGGCGGGAAGCCGACGCGCGCCTGCAGCAGCTCTGGCGCCGCGCCGGCTTTTGAGCTCTGCTGAGGCGTGGCGCCGGTCCTGCTCGTCGACAGCTACTCTCTGTTCTTCCGCGCGCACCACGCCCTGCCGCCCATGAACACCAGCAGCGGCCGTCCGACGTCGGCGCTGTACGGCTTCAGCACCGCGCTGTTGAAAGAGCTGCGCGAGCAGCGGCCCAGCGCGCTCGCGTTCGCCGTGGACGCTCCCTCTGCCACGTTCCGCCATGACGAATACGCCGACTACAAGGCGCAGCGGGAGCGCGCGCCGGAGCCGCTGGTCGAGCAGTTCGCGCCGCTGCGCCAGCTGCTCTCGGCTTTCGGGGTGCCGGTGTTCGAGGTGCGCGGCTTCGAGGCGGACGACGTGCTGGCCACGTTGGCAGCCGAGCTGCGGCAGCGGGAGCAACCGACCGTGGTGCTCAGCGGCGATCGCGATCTGCTCCAGCTGGCGCATGGCACGGTCAGCGTGACCTTTCTCGGCGCACGCGGGCAGCCGGCGCGCCACTACGACCAGGCCGCCGTGAGCGAGCGCTTCGGAGTGCCCGCCTGGCAGCTGCCGAGCTGGGCAGCCCTGGTCGGCGATCGCTCGGACAATCTGCCTGGCACTCCGGGCGTGGGTCCGCGCACCGCGGCGCAGTGGGTGAGCCGCTACGGCAACATCGAGCAGCTGCTGGCTCACGCCACCGAGCTGGAGCCGGCGCGCCTGCGGGCGGTGGTGCTGGCACGCGCCGAGCAGATTCGCCAGAACGAGCGGCTGGCTACCCTGCGCTGTGACGTCCCCCTGGGCCCCCTGCCTCACGTGGCGCCGCTCCAGGCAGCCGCGCTCGAGGCAGTGCGCGCGGTCTTTCGCGAGCTGCAGTTCAAGAGCCTGGAGGCTCGGCTCGACTCGCTCTGTGCCGGACTGGGCTAGCAGCCCCCCGCGCCGAGCACGCGCGCACCGCCGCAGAGCGAGGCAACGCAGAGCGAGGCAACGCAGCCCCGCGCAGAGCAGGTGCAACTAGGCCGGCTTGGCGATCATCGCCAGCAGCTGCTGGAGGTCTACCGGCTTTACGAAGTGTGCGACGAAGCCCGCCTGCGCGCTCCGCTCCCGGTCGCGCTGCTGCCCGTAGCCGCTGACGGCGATCAGCCGGGGTGCCGCGGCGCCCAGCTCCATCTGCAGCCGCGACGCCAGGCCATAGCCGTCCATCACGGGCAGGCCGATGTCGAGCACGGCCACGTCGGGCCTGTAGTCGTCACGGATCAGGTTGAGCGCCTCGGCAGCGTCGCCCACCACCTGCACCTCGTGCCCCACGCTCTGCAGCACCTCCCCCAGGAGCTCGCCAGCGTCTCGATTATCGTCCACCACCAGCACGCGCCGCGGGCTCTCCACGGCCGCCTTCGGCTCCGGCGCCGAGGCTGCCACGTTCTGCCGATCGGCACGCAGCGCGGGCATGCGCACGCGGAACGTGCTGCCCTGCCCCGCTCCGGCGCTCTCACCCCAGATCTTGCCGCCCTGCTTCTCCATCAGCCGCCGTGCCAGGGTCAGACCGATGCCCAGGCCGCCGACGGAGCGATCCGTCTCCTGATAACCCTGCACGAACAGATCGAAGATCTTGGGCAGCAGCTCCGGCGTGATGCCCTGGCCATCGTCGCTGATGGCCACCTCCACATCTTCCCCGCTCTTGCTGATCTCCACGGAGATGTGCCCGCCCTCGTTGGTGTAGCGCGCGGCGTTCATCAGGATGTTGCCGAACACCTGGGTCAGGCGAGCGTCATCCGCTTCCACCAGCACGGGCTGCTCCGGCGCATCGATGCGCACGTGATGCCGCCGTTGCTCGAGCAGCGGGCTCGCCAGCTCCATGGCCTTGGCGATGACCTCGCGAACGTCCAGGGGCTCCGGCTTCAGCTCCAGCGTGCCACGGGTGATGCGCGAGACGTCCAGCAGATCATCCACCAGGCGCATCATGTGCCGCACCTGGCGCTCGATCACCTGCTGCTCGCGCGACGTGCTGCGATCGCCGCGCATCTGCATCAGCTGCAGCGCAGTGGCGATCGGTGCGAGCGGGTTGCGCAGCTCGTGCCCGAGCATTGCCAGGAACTCATCCTTGGCTCGGTTCGCCTCCTCCGCGGCCTGACGCGCTGCCTCGGCAGCCTGGCGCGCCGCCTGCTCCTCCTGCGCGCGCTTGTGCTCGGTCAGGTCACGGGTCACCTTGGCAAAGCCGACCAGCTGCCCCTGCACGTCGCGGATGGGGCTGAGCACTACGCTTGCCCAGAAGCGCGTGCCGTCTTTGCGCACGCGCCAGCCCTCTTCTTCAAAGCGCCCCTCGCGAATGGCGGCCTGCAGCTCATGCTCGACCCTGCCGTTGCTCGCCGCTTCCGGCGGGTAGAAGGTGGAGAAATGCTTGCCGATGATCTCCTCTGCCGTGTAGCCCTTGATGCGCTTGGCGCCGACGTTCCAGGTGGCGACCCGCCCCGTCGGATCGAGCATGAAAATCGCGTAGTCGCGCACGCTCTCCACCAGCAGTCGAAACTGCTCTTCGCTCGCCACCCCGCGCTGGGTCTGCGCCGCCAGGGACTCGCTGAGCTCATCCTCCGAGCGCCGCAGCTCATCCAGCTCCACCTGCAACGCGCGGAGGCGTTGCTCCAGCGCCGGAGCGTCTGCGGCGGAGTGATGATCAGGCTCAGGTACAGTCATGCACTGGTTCTCTTGCGGCCCCTCTCCAACTGAATACGGCGGAAGACCCTAAATTGTAGCATGCAACACCCCAAAGCGGGGGCACGCATCCACGAGTGTGGCAATGTTGCACAGGCTCCAGCCGGCGCGAGCGCGCGGTTCCGGCCATTTTCAGGATTTTTCCTGAAAATCGGCTCCCGGCGGCCCATGCGGGCCCTGCGCTGCTGGCGCTGCTGATATTAGCTGAGGTGCTGCTGCATCAGTGCCAGCAGCGCGGCGGGGTTGTCCACGTGCACCCAGTGCCCAGAGTTCGGTAGATCGTGGTAGTGCACCCGCGCCTGCGGGGGCAGCTTTCGCGCGCGCTCGCGCAGCTCCGGCGTCCAGCGATCGCTGCGCTCCGCCACGACCAGCTGAAACTCCGGGCCCGAGCGCGCCTGCTCCAGGTAGCTCCACAGGTCCACCCGGAAGTAGTCGAGCATCAGCTCCTCGATGCCGTCCAGGTTGAAGAGCCAGTGATATACGTCCGCCTGCCGCTCCAGGTTGGTGGCCATCCACTCTGCCAGCCCGGATGAAAGGTGCGACTGGTTGATCAAGTGGTTCACCACATCCCGACGGGATGCGGCAGGCATGGGCACGGCCCGGACCGCGCGGATGACCGCCGCCACCTCACTGTTCTGCTCTCCATCGGGCTGCTGCCCCGGCACCGCGTCCAGCACCCAGACCTGCTGCAGAGCACGCCCCGCCGGGCTGGCCGCGCTCCCCGCAACTTGCCGGGCATACTCCACGGCCACCTTGCCACCGAAAGAGTGCCCGATCAGCACGCCCGGCGGCTGTCCCATGTGCTCACCCAGCTGCAGCAGATCCCGTGCACAGGCCGCCAGCGTGTTGGGCGGAGGCGCCCCGCGCGAACGGCCGTGATGGCGCAGGTCCACCAGCACCAGCCGGTAGTCGGGCCGCAGCTCCGCGAGCTTCTGCGCGTAGCGGCCGAAGTTCTGACCGGAACCCAGCGCGCCGTGCAGCACGAAAGCCAGCTTGCTTGCGCCAGGCGCCTCGACCACTCGGAATGCGGGCAGGAATGTCATCGGGGCAGCAACGCGAGACCGTAGGCGAGCTCACTGGCGCATGGCAACGACGGGGGAGAGACGCGAGGCCCGGACTGCGGGGAAGAAGCCACCGACGACTCCCATGACGGCCCCGGCCAGAATGGAGATCACCAGGATCGCCGGAGTTGGATCGAAGGAGAACGAGATCTCCTGCCAGGTGGCGAAGTTCACCATCGAGAACTTCACCAGGCTCATCCCGAGCGAGGCACCGGCCCCGATGAAGGCCCCGATCAGCGCGAGGACGCTCGACTCCAGCAAGAAGGAGAGCAGCACGTCCCCCCGGGAGAAGCCCAGCGCGCGCAACGTGCCCACCTCCTTCGAGCGCTGCGCCACGGCGCCGTACATGGTGATCATGGCGCCGATCATCGCACCCACTGAGAAGGCGAGCGCTATGATGGTGCCCATGATGGTGATGAACAGGTACGTCCCCTCCGACTGCTTCTCGTAGTAGACCGACTCGCGCAGCGGCTCGAGGCCGAGCTGCTTGTCTCTCTCGATGTAGTCGGCGAAGCCGTCGTAAGCGCTCGACGACTCCAGCGCGACCGTGACCGACGAGGAGGAGCTGCCGCGCCCGAACGACGTGCGCAGGGTCTCGATGTCGGCCCACACCTCCGACTCCAGCGAGGAGCCACCCGCCTCGAAGATGCCCACCACCTGGACCGGACGGTTCTTCTTCAGGTCGAAGCTGTCGTTGAGCTCGAGCCCCTTGAATTGCCCGCGAATTCCCTTGCCGACGATCACCTCGTCCGTGCCCGGCCGCGCCGGGCGCCCGGCGATGATGCGCACCTCGGGACGGACCTGCATCACCTGCGGCGGCACCCCGCGCACGAGGATGTTGGAGATCAAGCCGTCTTTCTCGCCGCCCACCTTGTCCATGGCGATCACCACCACCAGCTCGGCGCTGGCCAGTGGCTGATTGGCGCTGTCTCGCTTCACGCCCGGCGCCGCCATCACCAGGCTGACCTTGTCGTTCTCGAGGCCGCTGGCCATCTCGGTGTCCGAGCCCTTGCGCAGCACCTTCGCGCGCAGCGACGAGCCCTCCGCCACCAGCGTGTTGCGAATGCCTTCGCCCAGCATCAGCGCGGAGGCCAGCACGAAGACCACCAGCCCAATGCCCAGCGCGGTGGCGATGGTGGTGGTCCGGCGCACGAGCAGGCTGCGAACGTTGTAGCTGATTGGAATCATGACGCCTCGGACCCCTCTGCTTTCAGCCGGTGCGGCGCAGCGCCTCCACCACCCGCAGCCGGGAGGCGTTGTACGCGGGTAGAGCAGCCGCCAGGGCACCAACCACGGCAGACAGCAACAGAGCCAACACGATGGTGGTGGGATCGATGCGGAAGAACGGGAAGAACCCGCCCATGTTCTCCTCCAGGAAGCGCCCCAGCCCGCGCTCCACGACCGGATAGGAGAGCAAGATACCTAGCGCCCCGCCCACGGTGCTGACCGTGACGGCCTCACCCAGGACAAACCAAGCGAGGTGCTTCGGCAAGAAGCCGATGGCGCGAAGCACCCCGTATTCGTGGGTTCGCTCGCGTACCCCCATGGCCACGGTGTTGCCCAGGATCAGCGCCATGATCACCAGGATCACCACGCTGACCAGATCCATCGCCTTCAGCACGGCGGAGATCATGCCGATGAACGAGGCGTTCATGGCTCGCTCGCTCATGCTGAGGGTCTGGATGTCGCGCTCCTCGAACTTGGCGTCGATGGCCTTGGCGATCTCTGCAGAGCGGCTCGGATCATCGATGCGGCTCACGATCCAGCCGACCTGGTCATGGATGGAGGCCGCACGCGGATCCTCGTTCATGTAGTCGTAATGAAAGTAGAGCGTGGCTCGGTCCACCGAGCGGCGCGCCGCCGTATACACGCCGACGATCTCGAACTCCCAGTCGCCAGGCCAGATGGTGCCGACCAGGGTGATGCGATCCCCCGGCTTCCAGCCGAAGTTCTTGGCCAGGGCATCGCCCACGATCGCGCCGCGGCGATTCTGGAACCAGGCCTGCTTCTGGTCCTCCGGCACGATGATCTCGTCGTAGACCTCCAGGAAATCCTTCGGGTCCACGGCGAGGGTGGCGAAAAAGTCGTTCTCGTGGTTCGGGTCCTTACCGCCAAACCAGTTGGCGGACGCGGTCTTCTGCACGCCGGGGATCTGCTGGATCTCCTGCACGTAACGCCGCGGCATCGGCATGATGAAGCTCACCTTGTGCCGGGTTCCGACCCGATCCTTGGCCGCGTGATCGGCTGCCGCGGTCCAGGCAGACAACACCGTGCGCAGCAAGACGAAGGTGACGACGGCCACCATCACGGCCGCGATCGTCAGCAGGGTGCGTGTCTTGCTGCGCCGCAGGTTGCGGACCCCAACCTGCAGCATGTTCACAGCAGCGCACCCTTGTCGAGATGGTGAACCTTCTTCGCCCGCTCCGCCGCAGCCGGATCATGCGTGACCATGATGATGGTCTTGTTGAACTCCTGGTTGAGGCGCTCGAGCAGCTGCAGCACGTCGTCTGCGCTCTTGCGATCGAGATCACCCGTGGGCTCGTCCGCCACGATCAGCCGTGGATCGGTGACGATGGCGCGGGCGATGGCCACACGCTGCTCCTGACCGCCGGAGAGCTCGCGCGGATAGTGTTGCATGCGCTCCGCCAGCCCGACCACGCTGAGCGCGGTCTTGGCGCGCTCACGCCGCTCCTTGCTGGAGAGGCGCGCCAGCAGCAACGGCAGCTCCACGTTCTCCAGCGCCGTCAGCACCGGCATCATGTTGTAGGTCTGGAAGATGAAGCCGATGTTGGCGGCTCGCCACTTGGCGCGGGCGCGCTCCGGCAGGGCGCCCACGTCCACCCCGGCGACCTCGATCACGCCCGAGGTGGGCCGATCCAGCCCGGCGATCAGGTTGAGCAGCGTGCTCTTGCCGGAGCCTGATGGCCCCATCAGCGCCTCGAACGCGCCCTCCTGGATGGTGAGGTCCAGGTCCTGCAGCACGTTCAGCTCCTCCTTGCCGCGCAGGTACGTCTTGCGCACCTTGCGCGCGGATACGATGGACCCGTTGGAAGCACCTTCAGGCGCTCCACCAGACGCCGCTGCGGTCGCTGCTTCTGAGCTCATTCAGCCTCCTTCTCCTTGATGCGCTGCCCATCGGCCATCGTCTCGGGTGGGGATGCCACCAGGCGCGTGCCCGGCCGCGGCCCTTCCACGAGCTCAAACCCCCTGCCGAACGCAGGCCCCAGCTTGACCGGCACCATGCGCACGGTGTCCTCCTCCACCACGAACACCACCTTGCCCCCCGACCGCTCGGCGATGGCAGAGCTCGGCACGATCGTCTTGGGCGGCTCCTTCAGCGCATCCGCATCCAGCGCCTGCGAGAGGAAGCTCACCCGCGCCGCCATGTCGGGCAGCACGCCATCCTTCTCGTCGACGAAGGCCACGCGCACGATCACCGTGGCCTTGGAGCGGTTGACCTGAGGCGTAATCTCCGCCGTCATGCCGCGCATGCGGCGCGAGGGATAGGCATCCAGCACGATCTCCGTCGGGGTGCCCACCTTGACCATCTGCAGCCGCTGCTCCGGTACGTCTGTCTCCACCATCAGGGTGTCGAAGTCGGCGATCTGGATGGTGCCCATGTCGATGGTGACGCCCGGCGGCTGCGGGCTCACCACACCGCCTTCTTGCGGAGGCTTGGTCACGACCACGCCCGAGATGGGCGACGTCAGGATCAAGTTGCTGAGCCGCAGCTCCATCGCCTCCACCTCGGCGACGCGGACCTGCGCCTCTGCCGCCGCGGCTGCAGCCTCTGCCTGCGCCGCTGCCGCGCGCTTGCTCAACGAATTGACCCTCGCCGCCAGATCCTCCGCCAGGCCGCTCGCGCCCACGCCTTCGCGCGCCAGCGCATCCTGGCGCTTGGCTTGCAGGCGCCCCTCTTCCAGCTCCGCCTGCAAGGTGGCTGCCGCCGCCTTGGCGCTCTCGGCGCGCGCCCAGGCCGCCTTCACGCCGCTGCGGGCCGCGGCCAGCGTCGCATTGTCATCGGTGGGGTCCATCGTGAGCAGCAGATCGCCCGGCTTCACCCGCTGGCCCTGCGTCACGTGTACGCTCAGTACTTTGCCCGGCACCTTGGGCGCCACGTGCGAGACGCGCTGGGGCACCACGTAGCCTGCCGACGTGAGCTGCACCGAGGCCTGTGCGGGCGAGACCGAGCTCACCTCGGTGAAGCTGACCGCCGTCTTGAAGAGCTCCCCTTCCAGGCGCGGCAGCGCAAACACGTAGAAGAGCACCCCTAGCCCTCCGATGGCAGCGGCGCCGATGACCCACGGCCACCAGCCCCCCGAACGCCGACGCGCGGGCGTCGCTCGATCGATGCGCAGAGAGGCCAGCTGCGATGACAGTTGGTCCGGCATGCCCGGCTTACTAGGACTATCGACTCAGCGCCGCCAGTCTCTTTTCATATTGAGCCGTGTTGTACGAGGCTATTTTCGCGGCGTACGCGGGAGGCAAGCCCTCCTCCAGACGCTTGGCCGATTTGCGCGTCGCATCTAACACCTCCCGCGTGTGCTCGGAGGACTTACCGGCGTCGTAGGCATACCAAGCCTTTTGCGCCGCATTGATGCGCTTCTGTGCGAGCTGCTGCGCCTGCTTCTCCGCCTTCACTTCGGCGTCGAGCGCGGTTTCACCGTCGAGGATTTCCTTATCTAACGTTGCCACGACCCCGCGCTCGTCGCACACCTTCCAGGTGTAGTCGCGCCATTTGCGCGCCGATTCAAAGTCCTTGAAGCTGATGGCCTGGCGCACCGTGGCCACGCTCTGGTCGCAGCGCGCGGTGTCTTGCCCGAGCAGCTGGCACCCCGCCAACGCCGGGCAAACAAAAACACCAAGCATACCGAGCACGCCGCGCACCCGGCGGCGAGCGCCGAGCAGATCCCGAAGAGGAGCCACGCGAGGCTGGGGTGCCGAAATCCATGAGGCGGTGCGCATCGTCGTCACTCGTTCGCTCCTTCGTTATCGCGGTCGCCGCGCGAGTCTGGCATGGCTCCCTCCCGCACGAAAACTTCCTCGCCAAGTGGCGCCGTGCCGGTGCGCAGAGTAGAGCCCGCGAAGCGCCCAGGCTACGGGGAAGATTGCCAGCAGAAACGCTTTCGAGCAGACTCCCCGGCATCATGATTGCACCCCCGCCGACCACGGCTCGTCCGACCTGGCTCCATGGCTCCTCGAGCAGCTCATTCTCACGTAGCCCTGGCTCGAGCCGCGATGTTTCTGGTAGCCGGGCTTCTGGTAGCTGGGTTTCTGGTAGCCGGGTTTCTGGCAGCTGGCGCCGAGCTTTGCTCAGCCCTGCGGCGCTGGCGTTCGTCTCGTCGTGCGCGCTGGCGATGGCGTGTCAGTCGGGAGAGGTGGGCAACAAGTCGACTACCTCGAGCACGGCCGCTCCAGCCAAGCCTGCACCGGCGCCCGGTGCCGCTGGCAGCCCGGGAGTAACCTCACACAGGCCCAGCGCGGCGGAGCCAGCGGGGCTGCCCGCGCCGGAAGACGTGGCGGCTCCGCCCGCTACGGCGAGCAAGACGGCATCCGGTCTGGCCTCCGTGGTACTGCAGCCCGGCACGGGCAAGGAGCATCCCGCACCGCAAGATCAGGTCAAGGTCCACTACACGGGCTGGACCAAGGACGGAAAGATGTTCGACTCGTCGGTGACCAGGAATCGCCCGGCCACGTTCGGGCTCGACGGGGTGATCAAGGGCTGGACGGAGGGGTTGCAGCTGATGGTCGCAGGCGAAAAGCGGCGCTTCTGGATCCCGGCAGAGCTCGCCTACGGCGAGACCCCGCGGCGCCCTGGTGCCCCCAGCGGTCAGCTCACCTTCGACGTGGAGCTGCTCGAGATCACCAAGGCGCCGCCCCCGCCCGAGGTGCCGAAGGACGTTGCAGCCCCGCCCTCGTCCGCCAAGAAGACGGCGAGCGGCCTGCGCTATCGCGTTCTCAAAGCCGGAACCGGCAAGGTGCATCCCAAGCCGGAGGATCGGGTGAAGGTGCACTACTCGGGCTGGACCACCGACGGCAAGATGTTCGACTCCTCCGTGATGCGCGGCAATCCCACCAGCTTCGGCCTGAATCAGGTCATCAAGGGCTGGACCGAGGGGCTGCAGCTGATGGTGGTCGGAGAGAAGACGCGCTTCTGGATCCCGGCGGAGCTCGCCTACGGCAACAACCCACGGCCCGGCGCGCCCTCCGGCATGCTAGTGTTTGACGTCGAGCTGCTGGGCATCAACGAATGAGCCCCCCCGGCGCGGGGCACGGCGGTGGGGTCAGCCCGGATGGCCTCCATCATGATGGTCATGATGACACTCGTGCTGCTGGAGGCGCGCGCGCCAGCAGGCGTTGGAGGCATTGCGGGTTAGCCTGCCTGTGGCTGGCCAGCGCCTGCGCCCCCGCTGCCCCTGCGCGTGAGCCGGGCTCTGCGCCGCCGCAGGAGGACGCTGCGGCGGCAGCTTCCCCCGCGGAGCAGGCCACTCCGAAGCAACCTGCCGTGGAGCAACCTGGCCTGGAGCAGCCTGCGACTGAGCCGCCCGCAACAGAGCCTTCCAGCACGAGCCCCGCACAGAGCAGCTCTCCTTCCGGGGCGGTGGATCTGGACGCTGGCGATGATCTGGACGCGGAGATCGCGGCGCTCTCCAAGGCTACCGCCACCCCCGCGCAGAGCAAGAATGAGCTCAGTGGACGCGAGGTGGTGTATCGAGTGACCCCTCTGGGTCTGGTGATCGAGGTCGGGGGCATTC
The DNA here is from genome assembly GCA_025937895.1 of Polyangiaceae bacterium. GTDB lineage: Bacteria > Myxococcota_A > Polyangia > Polyangiales > Polyangiaceae > SZUA-265. The sequence goes on from JAICQL010000019.1 coordinate 53,211, forward strand.
ACTTTCGCCCTGTGGCAAAGGGCTTTCGAGACTCCAGAGGCCACTACGGAGTGGACCTGACGCTCACCGCCGAGTCCTTCGATGATCGCCAGTACTGGCTGAGCAAGCCGCAGGAGGGTCCGCTCAGCATCGCCGGCAGGATCGAGGGGCCTGCAGGCAAGCGCCAGCGCTTTGCCGACGAGCGGCGTGGCGATGGTGAAGAGGTCGTGCGCTCCGGCGCTCCACGACAGTTCAAGCAGCGCTGGCCTGGCAAGGGCCAGCCCAAGCTGCGGCCCGGCGAGACGCTGACCCTCGAGGTGGGGCTGTGGGGTGTGCACGCGGACGACGAGCGCGAGCGCCCCGTACGCCGCCTCTTCGAGGTCAAGCTGGTCGGCGCCCAGCCGCCGCAGGCGGTGGTGTCTCCGCCGACGCTCGACTGGGGCAGCTGAGGGCGAAGCGTGGGATGATCTGGCGGTTCGCGCCGGCAGCCGCCTTTTGCTGCTGACAGCCGTGGCGCCGCAGAAAACTGCAGTGTCGGACAAAAAAGTGCCCTCCAGCGGCTCAGCGTGGTGGCGCGAAACAGCATGCCATCAGGCGTGCCTCCTCCAACGCATGCCTCATTGAGAGCCTCATTTGCCCGCCACGACACGTCTGAACACGCGGAGTGAGTAGCCGGCCAGCACGCGCGGCTCGTGGCGAGTGCTCGTGCCGTTTCGGCAGGTCGCGGTTTTCTTGCTTCATCCAGGTGCCATCCGCTTGCGGCTACGGCCCCGAGAGGGCACCCTGTGGCTGGATATGTGGCGTTTCCGCGGTGATTGTCAGGCCTGGTGGGTCGCTGGTGTGCTGCTCAGCGCCGCCTGCCAGAACAGCAACGGCGTGGGCCTGGTAGACACCACGGCAGGGCCGTCAGCAAGCCCGGGGCGAGATTCTCAGTCACCAGAGACGTCCGTCAATCCCGCCACGCCGACGGTCACCGACTGTGCACAGCTGGTGCCGGGAGCTGCCGAGTCGCGGCTGCTGACCCGGCTGCAGTACGACAACACCGTGCGCGAGCTGCTCGGCGCCGATCTGGTGGTGCCGGAGCGCAGCTTCCCCGGTGAGAACCTGCTGCTCGGCTTCGGCAACAACGCCGACGCGCATCGCGCGAGCTTGCTGCTCGCCGAGCGGCACCTGGCGGCCGCTGAAGACCTGGCTGCGGCCGCGGTCGCACGCGGAGTCGATCAGCTGCTGCCCTGCGAGGCTGGAGATCGCTCGGAGGCCTGCGTTCAGACCTTCATTTCGCAGTTCGGGTATCGCGCCTACCGCCGCCCTGTGTCCGCGCAGGAGAGCACGCCACTGCTGGAGCTCTGGCGCAGCGCCAATGGCGCCTGGGGTTTCGACAAGGCGCTGGAGCTGGTGCTGCAGACGTTCCTGCAGTCGCCGCAGCTGCTGTACCGGACCGAGTCGCTCAATGGCCTGGCGGATGCAACGCCGCTGCCCGATCGGCGGCTGGGGCAAGCGCTGCCGCTCGACAGCTACCAGGTCGCGTCCCGCCTCTCGTATCTGCTGTGGAACACCATGCCCGACGCGGAGCTCTTCGCGTTGGCGGACTCGAATGCCCTGCAGGACGTGGAGACCGTGCGCGCGCAGGCACGCCGCATGCTCGACGATGAGCGAGCGCAGGGCACGGTGGCGGATTTTTATCAGCAGTGGCTCGGTATGTCCTCGTTCGCCGGGCTGACGCGTGATCCGCCTGCCGGGGCGATGGGCCCGGACGGTAGCCCGCTGGATGGCGCCGCGTTCAACGCCAGCTGGCAGGAGTCGCTCGGCCGCTTCGTTCAGTACACGTTCTGGCAGGGCGGCAACGTCGAGAGCTTGCTCAGCTCGCAGACCGTTTTCGTGAACTCCTCGCTGGCTGGCCTCTACGGGCTGGAGGCCACGGGCGCTGACTTCACTCCGGTGGAGGATGCAACGCGGGCGGGCATCCTGACCCAGCCAGGGCTGATGGCGCTGCTCGCACACGCCGATCAGTCGGCACCGGTGCAGCGCGGCAAGTTCGTGCGCGAGCAGCTGCTGTGCAAGCCGCTGCCCCCGCCCCCGCCCGATGTCGACACCACACCCCCCGATCCGGCTCCGGATGCCACGACGCGCGAGCGGTTCCGCCAGCACAGTGACGATGCGCGCTGCGCCAGCTGTCACCGCTTCCTCGAGGGGGTTGGCTTCGGTCTGGAGGAGTACGATCAGCTCGGCCGCCACCGCACCGAGGAGTACGGGCTGCTGGTCGACGCCTCGGGTGAGCTGCTCGAGACGGGGGACGCCAGCATCGATGGGCCTTTCAACGGCGCCCAGGAGCTGGCGGACAGACTCGCCGGAAGCCCCCAGGTGGAGGCTTGCATGGCCGCGCAGTGGTTTCGCTACGGCATGGGCCGTGGCGAGCAGGCCGGCGACGTGTGCAGCCTGAACCAGATCAAGGCGCAGTTCGCCGAGACAGCGGGAGATTTCCGCGAGCTGCTGGTCGCGTTGGCCACCAGTGACGTCTTCCGCTTCCGCCCGCTGGAAGAGCAAGATTTGTGACGGTCGCGTTACATTGCTCTCGCTGACGCCCCATCGTGACGGTTTCGGTGACGGAAACGGTGGCGTGGAGGACTGGCGGAATGAAGGGTGGCAGGGCTGCTGATGGCAGGGCTGCTGATAGCAGCGCTGCCATGCTTCCCGCTGTTTCCCCGTCTGCTCTCGTCCCCTCGGTTCTCTTTCAGTCGGCTGCTTTCCGCTTGGCTGCTTTCTGATTCGCCGTGTACCGGACGGCCTCGTTTGAAACGCCGTGTCCGGAGCGGCTCCTCATCACCTCGACTCCATGCCAGTCCTGATCTCTCGCAAGGCGCCCGGCTCCGCCCCCCTGCCCTCGCGGCAGGTGCGCGCCATCGGCGAGCGCATGCTGCACTTTCTGGGGCGCGACGCCGACGAGCTGAGCATCCTGCTGACGGATGACGCCTACATCCACACCCTCAATCACGCCCACCGCGGCAAAGATCGCCCGACCGACGTTCTGGCATTCCCGCTCGAGGGCGAGGGCGAGCAGGGCAGACGACAGGGCCCCGCCGACGCCAGCCAGTTGCTCGGTGATGTCGTCATCTCGATCGACACCGCGCAGCGGCAGGCGCGCAGCCGGCGGCGTACCCTGATGGACGAGGTCAGCTTCCTCTTGGCGCACGGGATCCTGCATCTGGTCGGTTATGACCATCAAAATGACGAGGATGAGGCCCGCATGAACGCCATGACCAAGCGCCTGATGCGCGCGGCCACACGGCGCTGACATCCCTGGCGCGCTGAGCTGCGCCCGCACCAGACGGTCGCCTGGAGAGAACATCGAGCGTAACGCCTGGTCGGGATACGACGCGAGCCGCCTCGCCATGCGCCGGGCCAAAACCGCAAAAAAAGCGCCTCAGCCGTAGTCATCGGCAGGCGGGCAGAGCGCTCCACCAAGGAGACCCGGCGTCAACGCGCCAACCGCTAGGCTCCAGCCGCCAGCTCCTCCGGCTCACCCAAGCAACGCATGCTCGCTCGAGCGGGGAAACAAAAACTCGTCCGGCGGGGGCGAGCGGTCCGGTTTTTTCCCTGCTTCGCCGCCTCGGCGCGCTGGAGCTACCGCACATGGAGGCCGAGCTCATGGTCATGGAGCTGGCGTCTGCGGAGCGCTGCTCGGCACCCGAGTGCTGCTCCATGTGTTGCGAAAGCGGCTCACCAGCACCGGCCAGATCGGCGAGAACAGCCATTTTTCCGCCCCCCGGGCAGCTCCGCAGCACGCAGGCATCCGAGCATCCATGGAGCGGTTCCGAGCACTTAGCAAAGCCATTGCAGGCGTCACTAGAGCAAGAGAGGCGCTGGTTCTTGGTGTATCCACGTGTGTGTGTGCAAATGAGAAATCGTGTTTGCCGGTGAAAACCGCTGTTTTTTGCTTGAAAGGGCTTGGTGCCCCTGTTACTCGTCGCGAGCCTGTCTTACGGATTCTGCCTCGTTCGGTAATGTCAGACTTCCGAGTCACACACAGAGCTGTCGGAGGGACGCTGTTTTCCGGGGACCTGCTCGTCGAGGGTCAACACTCGACGAGGAGTGATGCGGTGTTCCCCGATCTCCAGCAAAGCACTGTTTTGGCTCTGTTCGGCTTTATCTGATGCGGCAAAACCACAAGAGCAGGATCAGCGACGGTTTCATCAAGGGATATCACGCGGGCGCTCCATCGCTCTGTCATCATGCAGAGGGGTTATCAGCAGAGGGCGTACCGTGTGGACGAGAGCGGTTTGTTATCGCGCAGGAGGTAGTGCATGGCTGGCAAGAGACTCACCAAGGCCCAGGTCATCGCGGAAATTAGCGACGCAACGGAGCTCGACAAGAAGAGCGTGGGGCGTGTTTTCGATACGCTGTCGGACATCATTCGTAAGCAGCTTGCGGGTCGCGGGGCCCCCGGTGAATTCGTGGTACCGGGCCTCGTGAAGCTCCGCGTGGTGAAGAAGCCCGCGACCAAGGAGCGTCAGGGCATCAATCCTTTCACCAAGGAGCCGATCACCATCCCCGCCAAGCCGGCGAGCAAGAAGGTGCGTGCAACCGCCCTCAAAGCGCTCAAGGATCTCGTCCAGTAACGGTCCGACGCCCCTGCGTCGCAGGGTTTGCTAAACGCGAGGGCCCTCGCTCGGCACATGCCGTCGGGGGCCTTCGGTTTTTTGTCCTAACCGACAGGGCGAAGCGCTCTGAGCACCTGGGTGGCTGGACGCTGTCGACGATCGTGCACGGCGCGATGACCAGCGTGACCGATCGGGCAGCGCGAAAAGCCGTAACCAGTACGGCGCGAAGCCTCAGCGAAATGAGCTAAAGAGCGCCAACCAGCACGGCGCGACGCTCGCCCTCACCAGTACAGCACGACGCCGCCGCGAATCAGGGCACCGCCGGACGTGTTCGTCAGGTTGCCGAGTCCGTCTGTGAACTCGGGCTCTCGCGCCGCCCGCGAGTCCGTGCGGCCCCGGATGAAGCCCACCAGATCGAGGGCGAGCGACAGGCGCTCGTGAATTGGCAAATCCAGGCCCAGGCCGGTGTGGGCGCCCACGTACGACCAATCTTGCTGATCGCCAAACACGTCCACGCTGGCGGTGCTCACATGCAGCCCCGCCAGCACGTAGGTCCGAACGACCTGGTGCGGGTTGAGATAGACGAACAAGCTCGTGGCCAGTGACGACTCGCTCCGGTCGTAGCCGTTGTAATCGGTACCCCCAAACGAATCGATGCCCAGGTCGAGCACCAGGTGCGAGTTGAACGCGTAGCGCAGGCTCGCCCCGACTCCAAACATGCCCGCGTCGTGGTCCGAGGAGCCCAAGGCCGCCCCTTGTAGACGCAGGCTCACGCTCCAGGGCGAGAGCGCTCGCGGCTCCGACTCGGGCTCCGGCTCGCGAGGCCGCGCCACGCGCACATCCATTTGGGAGGGCAACATGCCGGGTGGGGGCGGCTCGGGTGGGCCTGCATCCTGCTCCGCCTGCTGGTCCTCAGGCGGCTCTGGCCCCGGCTCCGGAGCGAGCTCCGGAGGCGCCTCGTCGTCGCAGAACCAGTCTCCGGGCGGACACTCGCCGGCGGAGCGGGCGCGAGCGGTGCCTGTCACCGCCATTGCAACGCCCGTCACGCAGAGCACCTGCCAGAGCCGCGAAACCACCATCTTGGCTGGTCAGAGTAGCAAGCGCGCCCCTCGACGCCAGAGGCCATTCCCGCACGCGGCCCCAAGCCGCTCCAGCGCCGCGCTCGTCCACGCTCTCGGCACCAGCCCGGCACCTGCGAAGCGCAGGCCAAATAGCCAGGGGAGCGCCCGGGGAGTTTTCTTTCCTGCGCCAAACGCGCTAAGCCAGCGGCGGTGACCGCCGAGGAACAAGCAGCCCTGGTGCAGCTCGGGCAGACCTATCTGTACCCCAACTATCGCCAGCCGCCGCTGGTCCTGGTGCGCGGTGAGGGCCGCCGCCTGTGGGATGGCGCGGGCAAGTGCTATCTGGATCTATACGCGGGCATCGCCGTCACCGCGCTCGGGCATGCGCACCCTGACGTGGTGCAGGCCATCCGTGCACAGGCCGAGCGCCTGAGCCACGTGGCAAACTACTTCTACAATGAGCCCAACGTGCTCCTGGCGCGCGATCTGTGCCAGCGCACCGGCTATGCGCGAGCCTTCTTCTGCAACTCGGGCACGGAGGCGATCGAGGCGCTGCTCAAGCTGGCACGCCGTCACTTCTACGCGCAGGGGCAAGCTCAGCGCTATCACGTGATCGCCTTCGAGCGGTCGTTTCACGGCCGCACCATGGGCGCGCTCGCGGCCACCGGTCAGGCTGGATACCGTGAAGGCTTCGGGCCCCTGGCAGGCGTCATCCATGTGCCCTTCGGCGATCTAGAGGCCGTGGCGGCACGGCTGGACGACAGCGTCGCGGCCGTGCTGGTCGAGCCCGTCCAGGGTGAAGGTGGCGTGTTGCCGGCGCCGGGCGGCTTTCTCTCCCAGTTGCGCGGCTTGACCAGCGCTCGCGGGGCCTTGCTGCTGGGAGACGAGATCCAGACCGGCGTGGGGCGCACCGGGCGCTTCCTCGGCTTCGAGCATGCCGGCGTGCAGCCCGATGCGATAGCGCTCGCCAAGGGTCTGGGCGGCGGCTTCCCGATCGGCGCCATGTTGTGTCAGAAGCACCTGGAGGGCGCGCTGCCGCCGGGCAGTCACGGCAGCACCTTCGGGGGCAATCCGCTGGCCTCCGCCGTGGCGCGCGCGGTGCTGCAGCGCATCGACGCTGACGGCTTGATCGAGCGCGCCCGCGACAGCGGCGCATATCTGGGTGAGCGGCTGGCAGAGCTCGTGCGCCGCCACCCGAAGAGCACCGAGACCAGCCGCGGTGTTGGCCTGCTGCGCGCCCTCGTGCTCAACCCGGTGGTAGACGCGCGCAAGGTGCTGGAGGCCCTGCGCAACGCCGGGGTGCTGCTGACCGTCGCGGGCGGCACTGCTTTACGCTTCTCCCCCGCCCTGAACATCGAGAAGTCGGAGATCGACGAGGGCATCGCGCTCGTCGATACGGTGCTCGACGGCATCGACCGCGAGCTCTAGCCGGCGCCCGGCGGAGCGGAGCAGTGCGTGCTCCGGCTCTGCCTCTTTTTCCCCTTCCCCCTTGCCTGCAGTCACACCATGGTCCGCCACTTCACGGAGCTCTCTGATCTCGGTAGCGAAGGCCTGCTGCGCGTACTGGACGCGGCTGATCGCTTTCAGGTGCAACGCGGCTCGCCGAGCCATCCACGGCCGCTGGCCGGCAAATCGATCGCTCTCATCTTCGAAAAGGCCTCCACCCGCACGCGTCTTTCGCTCGAGGTCGCCGTAGTAGAGCTGGGTGGACATCCGATCGTGCTCTCGACCGAGGGGTCTCAGCTGGGGCGTGGTGAGCCCATCCCCGATACCGCCCGGGTCCTCTCGCGCATGGTCCACGCCGTGACCTTGCGCACGTTCGAGCACGAGCGGCTGCTGGAGCTTTCGCGCGTGAGCAGCGTGCCCGTGCTCAATGCTCTGACAGACCAGAGCCATCCCATGCAGCTGCTGGCTGATCTGCAGATCATCCGCCGCGCACGCTCGCGGCTGCAAGATCTGTCGTACGCCTGGATCGGCGACGGCAACAACATGGCCAACTCCTGGATCGAGGCAGCCGGTCTGCTCGGTCTGCAGCTGACCCTGGCTTGCCCGCGCGGCTACGAGCCGGACGAGCGTGAGCTGGAGCGGGCTCGCCAGCGCGGCGCTCGCCTGAAGCTGGTACACGATGCCAGGCAGGCAGCTGCCGGCGCAGACGTGATCAGCACGGACGTGTTCACCAGCATGGGCCAGGAGCGCGAGCGCGAGGCACGCCTGCAGGCGTTCGCCGGCATGTGCGTCACGCGCGAGGTGGTGGCGGCAGCTGCCCCCCAGGCGATGGTGCTCCACTGTTTGCCTGCGCATCGCGGGGAAGAGATCGCGGCCGATGTGCTCGAGGGCCCTCAGAGCCACGTCTGGGATCAAGCGGAAGCGCGCTTGCACACGGCCAAGGCCGCCCTGGAGTGGGCGCTCATGCCGGATGACTGAGCACAAGGGCAAGACCAGAGCCGAGCGCCGCGCCACTCGCGCCGGCAACTACGCCAACCTGGCCTGCAGCGCCTGCGGCGCCACGGTGGATCCGCTGCGTGCGGCGCGGGTTGGGGTGTTTGCCGGGCGCTTCCACTACTTCTGCAGCGCGGCCTGCCACGAGGAGTTCGGGCAGCGGCCCTCGGCGGAGTGGGCAAAGGCCGTCTCGTTCAGCTCCGCCCCGGCTCCGCCCGGCTCGCTCGCCCCCAGCTCCCTGCCGGCCTCGCCCAGCTCCCTGCCGGCCCCGCCCAGCTCCCTGCCGGCCCCGCCCAGCTCCCTACCGCCCAGCTCCCTGCCGCCCAGCTCCCTGCCGCCCAGCTCCCTGCCGCCCAGCTCCCTGCCGCCCAGCTCCCTTCCGCCCAGCTCCCTTCCGCCCAGCTCCCTTCCGCC
>JAICQL010000011.1 GCA_025937895.1 Polyangiaceae bacterium
ACCGGCGCGCTCGTCGGCGGGCCGCAACCCAACTCCATCAACTTCCTGATCTGGTGGGACGCGGACGAGCTGCGCGAGCTGGAGGACGGCACGCAAGTGAGAAAGCTCGGCGTGAACCAGCCGCTATTGGCCTGCGGCGAGTGCTCCGCGAACAACGGCAGCAAATCCAACCCCACCATCGTCGGCGATCTGCTGGGCGACTGGCGTGAAGAGGTCATCTGGCGCGAGACCAGCGGCGCGGCGCTGCGCATCTACACCACCACCGCGCTCACCGAGCGCCGCATCTACACCTTGATGCACGATCCGCAGTACCGCGCCGCCATCGCCTGGCAGAACGTGGGCTACAACCAGCCGCCCCACCCCAGCTTCCACATCGGCGCCGGGATGGAGGCGCCGCCGCAGCCCGACATCAAGATCCGCGGCCAGCTCCAGCAATAGAACGCAGCAATAGAGCTGGTGTTTGGGGGCCGGGCCCGCCTTCAACGGGCCCTGACCGGCATATCGGGGCACCTCACGGAGCGCTGGGCGGCGCAATCAGCGCGCCCACCCGGCGATCGCGCAGGTACAACCCGCCCCACAAGAACACGGCCACGTAGATGGGGAACAGCGTGTGCGTGAACAGCGGGTTCTCCACCCGCACGTGCGTGGCGATGGCACCGCCGAGGTAGCCCGTCCAGAGCACCGCGCCGATCAGCGCCGTGTGCGGCACCAGATAGAACGCCAGGCACACCAGCTGCAGCACCCCCAGCATCGGCAGCACCGCCGCGGGATAGCCGAGCTCCATCGTGCCCTGCACGGCCTCGGGTGCCACCACCAGCTTGAAGACGGCATCGAACGCCAGGAAAAGCACCGCCAGGCCGCTCAGCACGCGGCCGGTCCAGCGCCACGCGGCGCTGCTGGGGAGGGCGACGGAGTTGGACAAGGCAGGGGATGCAGAGAGGGTCATTGAGAGTGTCTCCAGTTGGGTAACACTGATTGGACCCTCCGCGCCCGCCGGGCTCATCGCTCCGGGGTCACCTTTTTCTTCGCCCCAGCCCCAATCGGGCCCCACGACCGAGCGAATCATTGCGGCGCGCTGCGGTCAGGTGCACCGCCGTCCTCGGTCGGGCTCTCCAGCAAGGCCAACGACAGCGCTCCGGCGTCGAGCTCCGCCAGGGTGCCGATCGGCAAGGTGGTCATCGGCTCCACGTGCCCCACCTCCAGCCCCAGCAGGATGGGAATGCGGCGCGGCCCCACGCTGCGCTCGATCAGCTCGTCGAGCGCCGCGTCCTCCAGCTCGACCTCCTTCGGAAAGCGGCCCACGCCCAGCGCGGCGATCCGCTCCCACACGCCCAGATGCCGGAGCTGCGTGAAGTAGCGGTCGATCGTGCCCGGCGACTCCGTCTCGTCCTCCTCCAGGATCAGCACGGCGCCGTCGAGCTCGGGAAAGTAGCGGGTGCCCGCCAGCAACAGCAGGCAGCCAGCATTCGCCACGATCAGCGGGCCGCGGGCTCGGCCCGGGCGCAAGCAGCGCCGGCTGGAGCCCGGCACCAGCGCGCGCGGCCTCGTATCGAGCTCGTCCCAGCGCAGGCGCTCTTCGATCCAGCCCGGCGCCGCCGGTACCGGACCCACGCCCGCCGTGTGCAGAGCTCGCTCGAACCCACTCCACGTGTAAGCGACGGGCCCGCCAAACTCGCCGAACTGTGGCATCAACGCAGGCCCGTAGAAGCTGACCAGGCGCGCCTGGCTGTACAGCGCGAGCTGGAACGTCGTCGTGTCGCTGTACCCGATGAACGGCTTCGGTCGGGCACGAAGGCGCTCGAAGGGCAGGTGCTCGAGCAACTGATGCGCCGAGTGCCCACCGATGCTGGACACGATTGCATCGACCTCATCGTCCTCCCACAGCTCCACCAGCGAGCCAACGCGCGACTCCACCGAACCCGCCATGTAGCGATGCTGGGCGCGCGCCGCTGCCGGCACGCGCAGCTGATAGCCGAGGTCGCGCAGCGCCTGGCAGCCGCGCTCGAAGCGCCTGGGCAGCTGCGCGGGTAACGGAGACGACAGCGAGACGATGCCCAGGGTGGAGCCTGGGGCCAGGCGCCTGGGTTTGACGAGTGGGAGCTGTGGAGAGCGCACGGTGCTGTTCACGTTTGAAGGGTCTTCCGGTTTCTGGGGCGTAGTACGTTATCCGGCACCCCCGCACCCGGCACAAGGCCCCTACGGCGACGAGCAAGCCTGAGCCTCCTGAGCTTCACTGCGAACTGCAGTGCGCCGCGGCTACGCTAGCCACCACCGGACCACTGGGTCTCCACTCTGCAGCGGCTTGACGTAACGATGCACCTCGTATGGCGACTCCGACAAGCTCGGGTCATAGCTCCTGCCCTGGGCTGCGAACGCCTTACGCACGTTCTGGCGAAGCTGCGGTGTGACCGAGTCAAGCTTGCGCAAGGCATTGTCGAACGCGTGCTCGGGCTGAAACAGCACGAACGTCCCCGGCACCCCAAGCGTCGACCGCGAGTGGCTCAGCGGATACGCGGACGATAGCATCAAGACGAAGAAGCGCTGAGGGCCGAAGCGAAACCACCATCCCTTGGTCTCCACGGGCAGAGCCATACAATTGCGCCCGCATGGGTCCATCGTGGCCATTGCCGTGAGCAACTCACGCAAGAGCTCGCCCAGGTCCGCGATGGACGCAGGCGCAGCCTGTTCGGCGAACTCCAGCACGTAACCGTCCCAGTCCATTCGCCCGGTCCCCAGAAGGTCCGCCAGGTCAGCCGCCACGCGGGCCGTATTCTCCACGATACTGAAATCCGCCCGCCACTCCGGCCCAGCCACATGCGTACCGGCTCGCGCAAACGGGCAAGCGCTGGCATTGGCAATGCGCTCAAAGCGCTGGTTGAGCGGTAGGCTAGCAGCAAAACGGCTACTCACCCTCACCGCCCTTGCGCGCGAGGAATCCCTGGAAATTCATGACCTGGAAGAACGTGCTGACCGCGTCGAAGCCAGCGGACTGCAGCAGCTGGACGTTTTCGCTCGCAAAGAATGGAATCAGGCGATTTTCCAGCGCCTGGCGCTTGAGGGCGATCTCGGTGTTGGAGTAGCCGACGCTGCGCTTGTAATCGTGATACCAATCGATGAAGAGCGCGTTGTGGGCCCGGTCTTGCTGCATGACCTTCTCCACCACGATCAGGTGGCCCCCCTGGCACAGCGAGCGGTGGATCTTGCGCAGAATGCGCTGGCGCTCCATCGGGCGGATGAACTGCAGCACCAGCACGCAGAGCGCTACCCGCACGTTCGACACTCCCAGCGAGCGACGGCCGGTGAAGTCCAGCTGCTCGAACTCGATATCGTGCTGCCCCATAAAGGGCTGCAGCTTCGTCCGGCACTCGGCGAGCATGGCGGCGGAGGCGTCAACGCCCAAGTAGTGCAACCGCTCGCCCGAAGCACGGCTGAGCTCTTCCAGCGCAAGGAAGGTATTGCCCGTCGAACAGCCCAGGTCAACGATCGGGCCGCCGCCGCTCAGCCGCAAGGTCAGCTCCGCCACGAGGCTCTGGAGCAGGCGATAGCCAGGCACGCTACGCGTGACCATGTCATCGAAGACGCGGGCCACACGCGCGCTAAACGCGAAGCCCTCCAAGGCGGCCTCGCCGCCATTGGGTGCCGCAAACACCTCATCCCGACTCGGATCCAAAGTCACACAGGCGGACATGCTGGCAACTCTCCTTTGCTGCATTCAAAAATGAGAAAATACGGTACCTGGCTCGCCTTGCTGAGGTGAGCGCTGGCCGGCAACTCACGCGCCGGTTGGGGCTCTTGCATGCTGGTGACGACGAAGCCCGCACGACGCAACTCGGCAAAGTAGAAGGGCGGGTTGCGTTTGAAAGACACGACCTCCGCAATGGCGATCGCGCCGTCTTCGGTATGGCGTGCCTTGATGACCCGCCCTTCGTGAAAGTAGTCGCTGATCTCCAGTGACAGGTAGCGCTGCTCGCCCGCCACAAAGCGCTCCTTCCAGAAGCCGGAGTCCTTCAAGGGATGCGGCAACACGACGATCAATCGCCCCCCGGGCCGCAGCGCCTCGTGGCAACGCCGCAGGACATGGCCGCAGTCTTCGATGTGATCGAGGACCATGTTGAGCAGCACCAGGTCGAACTCGCTGCCCAGCGGGGCATCTTCCGCCGTGCCGCTCACCACCTCGATTCGCCCAGGCGTGACCCGCTGCGCGAGGCAGCGCGCAGCTTCTGCCATCGCTGCCGAGGGCTCCAGCGCCAGCACGTCATGGCCCTGTCGTGCGAAGATCGCGCTCGCCTCGCCGGAGCCTGCGCCCACATCGAGAACGCGCGCCGGCGGCAGGCTTTTTGCCAGCTCCTCCAGATAAGGATCTACCACCAGTGCGTTTAGGGATTTTTGACTTCGCTCGCGCTGATATAGCTCCGCAATCTCGGAGAAGGCATCGCCTGGCTTGGCCGGGCGATGCGCAGGGGTGTTGCGGACGAACGTGAACTGCAACTGCTCCAGGTCGAAGTGCAGTGCCCCGTGGCTCGCATGGGTGGGGGTCCGAGCGCTCACGTCAACGAGCTCTTGAACGGCGAGCTCAGCGGCGAGCCCTGCTAGTAAGGCAGGCGCAGAGACCCGCGCCGGGACGAGCGGTAGCCAGTCCGGCACGAACTCTCCCGTGAAACACGGGCCAACCTGAAAGGAGTTGCGCGTCACGCGGACGAAGAGGCCCGTCTGCCCCTCACTCAGCTCGCGGCCCTCGTCGGTGATGACCCATGCGGCTTCATCCGCTGAGTCCACGAGCCGTGCCCCCTCCGCTTGCAAGGCGTCGCGCAGCACCGCTGCGAAGGCTGCGTCCTGACAGCACACCGCCACGGCACGAGAGCCGAGCCGAGCCAGCCGCGCCACCGCAGCCTCGGCTGCGGCGCCGCTGGCCGGCACCAACGCGGCCTGCGCAACGAGCATTTCCAGAAACGCCCTCTCGGCCTCCGCATCCGCCGGTCGGCAGCGCTCCAGCGCACCCTGAATCGACTCCGGACAGCCAAAGGAGCTCAATAGCTCGAGCTGCTCCAACGAGGGGCCTTCCAGTGTTAGATCCATACTGCCCAGCCCCAGACGTGCCAGCAAGCGCCGGCCATTTAGCCACACGCCCCCGGGGACAATGAAACGGCACTGCGTCGTGTCCATGGCCGGCTCTCTAGTTGGAACGCACGTTGAGCACCCAGCGGCAGCAAGTCTGATAGCGGCGGTTCTCGTTGAAGACCAGTCGGTCCCGGAACAGGCGCACCAATGTTGCTTCGCGCTGCTCTACGCTCAGGCCATCAAAGCGATGCTGATGGCGAAGCATGTGCGCGACGGCCGCGTCACGGAGTTCGTCCTCGCTGTTGATGGGCAGTGGCTCGACCCATGACTCCGCGACATCGAAGTGTAGCGCGAAGAACTCGCGCCAAAAGCTGACCGTACGGGCGGGTGCCGGACGATAGCCGAGGCATTGCTGCAAATCGTCCAGTAGTGACGCCGGAGGGGTGTCGATGTAGGCCAGCGCGGAAACGCACAGCTTGCCGCCGGGGCGCAGCACGCGAGCCGTCTCCGTGAGGGCACGCTCGCGATCGCTGATAAAACCGAAGCAGCAGCCAGCGACGACGTGCGAGAACTCCCCTGCGCTCCACGGCAATGAAGCGGCGTCACCGATGCGGTAGTCTAACCTGCCATCAAAAATGGGTGCGATGGACGCTGCACGCGCGGCCGCAATGGACATCGCCGAAAGATCCAGCCCCGCGCCGGTACAGCCGGTGCGGCGCGATATCGTGCGAGAGGAGAAGCCTGTATTGCACGCCAGATCGAGCACATGGCTGTCCGCCGAAATACCCGCTCGCTCAATCCACCAGGAAATTGTCGGCTCACCCCCTGGAGGTGAGTTGTCCTGATCGATGAAGGCTACGAAGTCAGGATATGCCATTTGCCAGATCTGCTCTACGCTCTGCACGTTCATTGCTGCTCTCCAACATCCAGGCTGTGTTCCAGCTCTCTGCCGCGCCGCAGTGACGGGCGGCAACCGCGCAGCTCGCCAGCCATCTGGCGCTGCCGGGCCAAAGAGAAGTGTGCTCGGTCCATTGCCACGACCGGCGCCCGCGGCCGTATCCAGCCGGCGGAGGAGGCGATGTCGTAGCCACCGCAGGCTCCGATCACGAGCAACTCGGCCGCCCTCGGCAAGGCTGCGGCGAGCAACCGTGGGCTCAACACATCGCTCTCAAAGCAGTTCGCACCCACGAGCACGAAATGCTGCGAGCCCTGCTCGCGTTGCTCGTCCAGGGTATGAATGGTATGCCGCCACGAGATGGCCGAGCGAACCAGGGAGGTGCCGGCATCGCAGGCGACGTAGTGCTCCGCGCCACGGCGCTTGCAGGAGATGACGCGAGTAACCAGCAGGCCTGCGTCCTCCACCAAGCAGCGGCCCGGCTCGACCACCAAGCGCAGAGTCTCCGGATCCAGGCCAATGCGCGTCAGGCTAGCGGCGACGTTGCGTGCGTACAGCTCTGGCGCGGGCGGGGCGGCGCCACTGGCGGTAGAGGCGGCATAGCCGCCGCCGATGTCCAGGGAGAACTCGGCCCCGGCGTACTCGCGGAACCAACCGATGACCTCCGCATATGCCTCTATGGCCACGGCGTGCAGGTCCGTGCCGACGTTGGAGCCCACGTGCAGATGAAGGCCTTGCACCTTGCGGCCCGCCTGCTCCAGGAGGAGCGTGGCCTGAAAGATTTCATCCTCGAACAGGCCGAAACGAGACCAGGTCTGGCCCGGGCGCGGCGTGGCCAGCCGCAACCGCAGGGTGGACGTGCTGGGAATGGACTGCAGCAAACGTGCGATGGTTGCCGCTTCTTCTACGGAGTCGATCTGGATCTGGATCCCCAGCTGCAGCGCGCGCGCCAGCTCGGGCTCCAGCTTGCAGGGGCCATCAAAGTAGATGTCCGCCGGTCGAGCACCGTCAGCCAGCGCCCAGTCGAGCTCGATTCCGGATACGACCTCAGCGCTCGCGCCCTCGTCCAGCAATTGGCCGGTGACTGCCGCGAGCCCGTTGGTTTTGTAGGAGTACGCGACACTGAGCCGCCGGAAGCTCCGCGCCCACGCCGCGCGGAAGCTTCGAAAGCGCTCGCGCACGGCGCCTATATCGAGCAGGAAAAACGGCGTTTCCACCATCGACGTAGCGTGGATGACGCGCTGGCGCTGCGGCTCACTGAGCGGTAACAAGCACGTGTCCGAGTCGGGTGGCGGCGTGGACCCGGTCACTCTGCCGCTCCGCTGAGCACCGGGTCGGAGGTCTGCAACGCACGGCGCGCAGCTGCCAGAGAGGAGGCGGTGAAATGTATGCGGCTGCTGGCGAGCGTTCGCATATCCACCTCGATCCGCTCGTGAACCAGGATCGCGCCGCCCAGACAGGGGGCGAGCATGCGCACGGTGGCCTCCAGCAGCAGCCCGGCGGCGGCGCAGTTGATGGCAGCTCCCGACGAGTTCCAGGCGGCGGGGCGCGCGACCTTGTCCAGAGGGCCGCAAGCCGCAAGCCCACTGGCTCGATCTTGCATTAGCTCCGGCCAAGTCGGGCGAACGTCGGGTAATAGGCAGGGGCCAATCACCGCGACCCTGCCGAAGTAGCCTGCCATCAACATCGGTACGCCTGCCACGAGCTGCGGGCACCGCCAGATCGACTCGCGCTCTCCGCACACGACAACGGCGTCGCAGGCAGGCAAAGCCGCATCCTCGCACGTATCGTGGTCGAGAGTGGACGTCTCGATGTCGAGTTCGGAGAAGCGCTGCCGCAGTGCTCGCTCCAGCGCGTCGACCTTGAAGGAGCCAATATCTTCGCGAGTAAAGTACACCTGGCGATTTAGGTTGCTCGACGAGACCGTGTCGGGATCGCTCAACACAAACTTCTTTACGCCGCTGCCGGCGAGGTTCATCGCCAGGTGGCAGCCAATGCCGCCGGTACCGACGATCAGAACGCGCTTGGGCGCTAGCTCGGCAAACGCACGGTCCGGCTGAAAGCGCTGAATGTGGGCAAAGTATGAGAGCTGCCGGCTGCGTGGATCATCGTCCGTGGCTACGGTGGCAAGGGGGCGCGACAGCTGCACGAGCCAATCATGCTCCAGGAGTTCCGCCAGCAAGCTCACCATTAGCGGGCTGAGCTGGAGCAACTCGTCGAACGAACGACTGCCGTCGATCAGCTGCAGCGCCTTCAGGACCTCGCTGCTATTGCGAGTGAATCTGACCTGCCGCTCCGTATCGCGCAACGTTACGCTCGAGCCATGATCGTAGACCTCGAGGGTGGGCAGCAGCCATGCATAGTTCTGAGTAGCGCTTTGCTCTTCCATGATTATCAGCTCCAGCCTGGCCCTGGGGGCTTGGTGCCCCCAGAGCCATTGAAGAAAACGCGATCGTTAGTTGGACGACGGGATGTCCACCAAGCTGCCGCGATCGAACGGGCGCAACTGCTGCACGCCGAGGATGCTGGCATCGCGAAAGCGCGAGAGGATGTCCTTCAGCCGCGAGGTGCTCAGGATCGCGCTGTCCGTCACGCGGACCGCGTTGATGGCGCGAAGGTCGGCACCTCCGGTCGCGCCTGCGAGCTGGCTGTCTTTCAACTCCGGCGCCTCAATCGAATCGTTTTTCGAATCGCTCATGTGTCAGTTCTCCATTCTCAGCGCGCACAGCGTCGCAGCCGGGTATGAGCGCCCAGCTCCGCGCAGTGTTTGCTCGTGCGACTAGGTCGGCAGCAGCCGAGGCTGAGTTGCGCGAAATGGAGAGCGGCCGCAACCAGCGGCTGCCCGAGGCTGCCGGTATCAGCGCGGCGCGGGGCGCTGCCCGGTTCTCTGACGGCCGCCGGAAGCGGAGCGGCGCTTGCCGCCCTCGCTCGCGCGGGGCGGACCCACTCGATTTGGCGCGGGGCCGCCTCTACGCTCGTGCCGCTCGCGGCGCTCACGGCTGGGCGCCGGGGCACCGGGCAGCGCGGCGATGCCGGCGCGCTCGGCCGGCACCAGGCAGTGCGAGCCGGAGCCGATCAGATCGCGGCGACCCGCCTGGCGCAGCGCCTCGCGCGCGAGCGGCCACTGCTCTTCATTCCAGTACAGCACCAGCGCCTTGAGCTGCCGCTTCTCGCGCAGTGAGCGGACGGTGTGCACCGGCTCGAGGGTGAACGGGTCGAAGCCGGAGTAGTACATGGCCGTGGCCATGGCCATGGGCGTGGGGATGAAGTCCTGGATCTGGCGCGGCTTGAGCTTGTTCTGCTTCAGGTACAGCGCCAGCTGGATGGTGTCGGGGATGCCCGAGCCGGGGTGGCCCGTGATCAGGTACGGGATCAGGTACTGCTGCTTGCCCGCCTCCTCGCTCGCCTGACAAAAGGCCTGCGCGAAGCGCTCGTAGTGCTCGATGGGCGGCTTCTTCATCTTGTCGAGCACCGTGGTGTCGTTGTGCTCGGGCGCCACGCTGAGCTGGCCGCCGGTGTGATGGCGCGCCATCTCCCTGATGAAGGTGGGGCTGCGGTTGGCCAGGTCGTAGCGCACGCCAGAGGCGATGAACACGCGCTTCACGCTGCTCTCGGCGCGCACCTTGCGCAGCAGATCGATCAGCGGCTGGTGATCGGTCTCGAGGTTCTCACAGATCTTGGGGTGCACGCAGGACAGCCGGCGGCAGGCGTTCTCGATGCGCTCGCTCTTGCAGCGCATCTGGTACATGTTCGCGGTAGGGCCGCCCACGTCGCTGATCACGCCGCGGTAGTCCGGCATGCGCGAGAGCGCGCGCACCTCGCGCAGCACGCTATCGGCGCTGCGGCTCTGGATGACCCTGCCCTCGTGCTCGGTGATGCTGCAGAAGCTGCAGCCGCCGAAGCAGCCGCGCATGGTCACGATCGAGTGCTTGACCGTCTCGAACGCGGGCACGGGCGCCTGGTAGTCCGGATGCGGCTCGCGTACGAACGGCAGATCGTACAGCTCGTCCATCGCTGCCTCGTCCAGCGGCGCGGCGGGTGGATTGAAGTACACGGCTTGCTTGCCGTAGACCTGCAGCAGCGGCCGTGCGTTGCCCGGGTTGGTCTCTTTCTGGAAGATGCCGCTCATGCGAGCAAACGCCAGCTTGTCGGCGCTCACCTCCTCGAAGGAGGGCAACACCACCACCTTGCCGTCGGTGACGTAGCGGCTCGGGTCCGCCGCGATGGGCTGCCAGGCCTCGGGGTTATCCAGCGCGTACGCCGTGCCCGGGATGTCGCGCAGCGCGGCCACGGGCTCGCCCGCGGCGAGGCGGCGCGCGATCTCCCACACGGGCCGCTCGCCCATGCCGAACACCAGCAGGTCTGCCTTGGCGTCCAGCAGGATCGAGCGGCGCAGCTGATCCATCCAGTAGTCGTAGTGCGCGATGCGACGCAGCGAGGCCTCGATGCCGCCCAGCACCACGGGCACCCCGGGGAAGGCCTGTCGGCACAGGTTGGAGTAGACGATCGTCGCGCGGTTGGGGCGGCGGTTGGGCTCGCCCCCGGGGCTGTATTGATCCTCGGCGCGCACCTTCTTCTGCGCCGTCAGCTTGTTCAGCATCGAGTCCAGATTGCCGGCGCTCACCCCCACGAACAGCCGCGGCGTCCCCATGCGCGCGATGTCCGCCACCGAGCGCCAGTCGGGCTGAGCGATGAAGCCCACCCGGAAGCCCCGCGCCTCCAGGAAACGTGCGATCAGCACTGGCCCGAAAGCCGGATGATCAACGTAGGCGTCGCCGCTGATGATCAGGATGTCGAGCTGGTCCCAGCCCCGCGCTTCCATATCCTCGCGGCAGGTCGGGAGAAACGCGCTGCGCGGAGTAACCCGGCGGCCGTTTTTCGAGGTACGGAGCGAAATGGTAGGCACGAGGCGGGCAGCATGGTCCTTCGTAGGCCGTTACGCACGCGGAACTGTGAGGAGTTCCCGATTTTTACGGCCGAAAACGATTTGCTGAGATTTTGGTGCACGGAAATCCAAAACCCATCCACTCATCCAAATGTCACAGAGAGGTCCTCCCCAGGGGGTTCGGCGCTCTAACCCCGAGCAAGTTAGCGCGCCGGGCCCCCGTACGAGGGAGAGTAAGAGGTCAAGGGTCAGGAGCCGGTTGAGCGACCGGCTCCTGATGCCTTTTTGTGGCCCTGATTTCCCCGCCCAACGCGGCGACGCGGTAGCCCACCGTGAAACACCAGTGGTCCCCCGGCGTCGCTCAGCGGTAAGCCGGGCTCCCCGGTGAGCCTGGAATGGACGCGCGTCAGAGCACGGGGCGCGAATCGGGGTAGTCCCGACTGCTGACCACCGGCTCCTCCGGCTCGCCAGCGGGCAGCGCGCAGTGGCCACAGCGCTGGCTCCACAGGATGCGGCCCAGCCCGAAGAAGTCGCGCAGCCCGCCCGTCGCCAGGTACGCCTCGTGGCAGCGCGGACAGCGGAAGCCGAGCAGGAAGCCGAGCGGATACGCCACCGCCATGACGATGCCCGCGGTCCACAGCAGGCGCGCCCAGAGCGAGTGGGTCAGCAGCTCGTGCAACAGGAAGCCCGCCAGCGCGAGCAGCACGAGCAGCACCCAGAGCAGGTGCCGGGCGCGACGAAACTCGCGCCAAGCTTGGCGACCGGAGCCCGGGCGCGCTCCGTCGCCGTTCGCGTCGCGGGCGTCGCGCATGGCTTTGAAGCTACCAGAATCGCCTGCGCCAGCCAGATGGGCTGCGCCGCAGAATGCAGCTAGCTCGCCGCTTTGACGCGCTCTGAACTGGATCGAAACGCCGCCGCGCCGCGGCTGCTGCACCACCGGGGCACGCGGTCGTGATATGCGCGCTCAGAGAGCAACAGATGGCCAGCGTGCTGATTCGAGGCGTCGAGAAGCAATTTGGGCGGACACCGGTGCTGCGCGGGGTCGACATCTCGGTGCCGGACGGCTCGTTCACCGTGCTGGTGGGGCCCTCGGGTTGCGGTAAGTCCACCTTGCTGCGGCTGATCGCGGGGCTGGAGGAGCTGAACGGCGGGGAGATCCGCATCGGCGACACCATCGTGAATCGCCTGCCACCCAAGGCACGCGACGTGGCCATGGTCTTCCAGAACTACGCGCTGTACCCGCACATGACAGTGCGCGAGAACCTGGGCTTCTCACTGCTGCTCGCCCGCGAGTCGAAGCAGAGCATCGGCGCCAAGGTGGCGCGCGTCGCCGAGAGCCTGGGGCTCGGCGAGCTGCTCGATCGCTATCCGCGCCAGCTCTCCGGTGGCCAGCGGCAGCGCGTGGCGATGGGGCGCGCCATCGTGCGCGCGCCCCGCGTGTTCCTGTTCGACGAGCCGCTCTCCAACCTGGACGCGCAGCTGCGAGTGGCGCTGCGCGCGGAGATCAAGCTGCTGTACCAGCGCCTGCAGACCACCGCCATCTACGTCACCCACGATCAGATCGAGGCCATGACCCTGGCCGATCAGATCGTGGTCATGCGCGACGGGCGCATCGAGCAGGCGGGCGCACCGCTCGAGCTGTATGACCGCCCGCAGAGCCGCTTCGTGGCGAGCTTCATCGGCTCACCGTGCATGAACTTCCTGCCGGGCAGGGTGCAGCGCACTGGCAGCGGCACTGCGCTGCTGCTGCACGACGGTACGTCCCTGCCCTTCACGGGCGAGCTCGCGGCAGAGCCCGAGCAGCCCGTCGTGCTCGGCATCCGTCCCGAGCACCTGCGGCTCGTGAACGGCAGCTCCGCGCCGGGCGAGAGCGCCGGTGCCATCGCCGCGCAGGTGAAGCTGGTGGAGAGCACCGGAGCAGAGACGCTGGTGGGCTGCGAGCATCAGGGCCAGGCGCTCTCGCTGCTGCTGCGCGAGCGGCACAGCTTTCAGCCGGGCAGCACAATTCGCGTCGCTGCCGACCTGGAGCGGCTGCACGTCTTTGACCCTGACTCCGGGCGGCGCATCGACTCCGGCATTGCTCGTCCCGCCTCATCGTGAGAAGCAAGGCCCATGGATCGCATCGACCGACGTGGATTCCTGGGCACCGGGGTCGCGCTCACGGCGGGGCTGGCGAGCGCCGGTCTGCCCCGCGTCGCCCGCGCGCAGGAGCTGAGCTTTCAGCCAGAGCCCGGCGCCAAGCTGCGCATCCTGCGCTGGAAGCGCTTCGTCGAGGGAGACGCGCTGGCGTTCGCGCGCAACGTGCAGAAGTTCACCGAGAAGTACGGGGTGGAGGTGAAGGTCGACGCGGAGAGCTGGGAGGACGTGCGCCCCAAGGCTGCCGTCGCCGCCAACGTCGGCAGCGGCCCGGACCTGATCGCCGGCTGGTTCGATGATCCGCACCAGTACCCGGACAAGCTGGTCGACATGACCGAGCTGGGAGAATACCTCGGCACCAAATACGGCGGCTGGTACGACGTGTGCCGGAAATACGGGCGCCGTGCGGGCACCCGGCAGTGGATCGCGATACCCTGGGGCATCATCGGCAACGCGCTCGTCTACCGCGAGAGCCACGTCAAGGCCGCCGGCTTTGACGGCATCCCGAAGGACACCGGCGGCTTCCTGAAGCTGTGCCAGGCGCTGAAGGCCAAGGGCACCCCGCCTGGCTTCGCGCTGGGCAAGGCCGTGGGCGACGGCAACAACTGGGTGCACTGGCTGCTCTGGTCGCACGGCGCCAAGCTCGTGGATGAGAGCTTCAAGGTCGTGATCAACTCGCCGGAGACGGTGGCCGCGCTGGAGTACGCGCGGGCGCTGTACCCGACCTTCGTGCAGGGCACGCTCAGCTGGCAGGACCCAAACAACAACAAGGCCTTCCTCGACGGCCAGGTGTCGCTGACCGCGAACGGCATCTCCATCTACTACTCCGCCAAGGGCTCGCCCGAGCCCCGGCTGCAGGAGCTGGCCAAGGACATCCAGCACGCGCGCTTTCCCATCGGCCCCGCCGGCAAGCCGAGCGAGCTGATGCAGATCACGCAGTGGATGCTGTTCAAGCACTGCAAGTATCCCAACGCGGGCAAGGAGCTGGTGCGCTTCCTGATGGAAGCGGAGCAATACGATCCCTGGATGCAGGCCTCCATCGGCTACGTCGCGCAGCCGCTGCGCGCGTACGAGAAGAGCCCGGTGTGGACGGCGGATCCCAAGCACGCCGCCTACCGCGACGGGGGCAACTTCATCCTGGACGTCGGGCACGCAGGCCCGCTCGGTCCCGCCTCCGCCTCGGCCCTGGCGGACTACATCGTCCTGGACATGGTGGCGGAGGCCGCCAGCGGGGCGCGCTCGCCGAAGGAAGCGGCGGAGCGCGCCGAGAAGCGCGCCAAGCGCTACTATCGTGGCTGAGCCCGTGCTCGAAACGGGGCGCCCTTGATCTGGAGCCGTCACGCGCTGGGCTGGGTGCTGCTGCTGCCCGCCGCCACTTTGTTGCTCGGTCTGCTCGCCTACCCGCTCGGGCTCGGCGTGTGGCTGGGCTTCACCGACGCCAAGATCGGCCGCCCTGGCGAGTGGATCGGCCTCGAGAACTTCGAGTACCTGATCACGGACAGCGTGGTGCAGCTGGCGCTGTTCAACACGCTCTTCTACACCCTGCTGGCCAGCGTGCTGAAGTTTGGGCTGGGGCTGTGGCTGGCGCTGCTGCTCAACCGGCGGCTGCCCTTCCCGTCGTTCTTCCGTGCCGTGGTGCTGCTACCGTGGATCGTCCCCACCGCGCTCTCGGCCATCGCCTTCTGGTGGCTGTATGACGCGCAGTTCTCGGTGCTCTCCTGGTCGCTGAAGAGCGCCGGGTTGATCGAGGAGCCCATCAACTTCCTGGGCGACCCGTGGAATGCCCGCTACTCCACCATCGCGGCCAACGTCTGGCGCGGCGTGCCGTTCGTGGCCATCTCACTGCTGGCGGGGCTGCAGACCATCTCGCCCTCACTGTACGAGGCCTGCGCCATGGATGGCGCCAGCGGCTGGCAGCGCTTTCGCCACGTCACCCTGCCCTTGCTCTCCCCGATCATCGCCGTGGTGATGACCTTCTCGGTGCTGTTCACGTTCGGAGATTTTCAGCTCATCTATGTGCTCACGCGCGGCGGTCCGCTCAACGCCACCCACCTGCTGGCCACCCTGGCGTTCCAGCGCGGCATCAGCGGCGGCGCGCTGGGAGAGGGCGCAGCGCTGGCCACCTTGATGGTGCCCTTCTTGCTGGCGGCGGTGATGTTCAGCTTCTTCGGCCTGCAGCGGCGAGCATGGCAGAAGGCTTGATGTCCCCCCCGCGTGCCGCCGGTGCCGCGGGTCGCGAGCGCAGCGCCAGCGACTTCCTGGAGTCGGTGCCGCGGCGCTGGATCACGCTGTACATCCCGCTGGGTATCTTCCTGTTCGTGCTGCTCTTCCCCTTCTACTGGATGGCGGTCACGTCGCTGAAGCCCAACGCCGAGCTGCTCGATCACGAGCGCAATCCCTTCTGGGTGGTGGCCCCCACCCTGGCACATTTCAAGAAGCTGCTGTTCGACACCCAGTACCCGCGCTGGCTGTGGAACACGCTGCTGGTGTCGGTGGCATCCACCGTGCTCTCGCTCGGGGCAGCGGTGCTGGCTGCCTACGCCATCGAGCGGCTGCGCTTCAAGGGCTCCAGGCTGGTCGGGCTCTTGGTGTTCCTTTCGTACCTGGTGCCACCGGCGATCCTGTTCATCCCGCTCTCTTCCCTGGTGTTCGAGCTCGGCCTGTTCGACACGCCGTTTGCCCTGATCCTGACGTATCCCACGGCGCTCATCCCGTTCTGCACCTGGCTCCTGATGGGCTACTTCCGCACCATCCCGTTCGAGCTGGAGGAGTGCGCGCTGATGGATGGCGCGAGCCGCCTGGCGGTGCTGTACCGGATCATCCTGCCGCTCTCCTTGCCCGGGCTGATCTCGGCGGGCATCTTCGCCTTCACCCTGTCCTGGAACGAGTTCATCTACGCCCTCACCTTCATCTCCTCCTCGGAGACGAAGACGCTGCCGGTGGGCGTGGTGACGGAGCTGGTCGAGGGCGACGTGTACCACTGGGGCCCGCTGATGGCGGGGGCGCTGCTCGGCTCGCTACCGGTGGCCGTCGCGTATTCGTTCCTGGTCGAGTACTACGTCTCCGGGATGACCGGCGCCGTCAAAGAGTGACCCGCCCCCGAGGTTGCCGTGACAATTTGCCGCGATTGCCGCCCTGCGGCGCGACCGCTGCCGCGCCTTTGCCAATTCAAGCGCGGCCACCGAGGCCTTCCGCATCCCGCGCCACTTCCCTGCGCCGGCAGCGCCCTGTCTTCCGCGAGCAGCTTGTGCCAGGCCGCGCGGGCCATTAGCGTCCAGCGATCTCGATGTTTGAAGAGCATGAGCTTCCCTCGGTTCCGCGGCGGCACGTCGGGGCAGAGACGGCCGGCGCGCCCCGGCTCGTGGTGGCCATGGGGGCATCCGCCGGCGGCCTGCAGGCGCTGCAGGAGTTCTTCGAGGCGCTGGACGACAGCGCCGGCATGGCGTTCGTCGTCATCGAGCACCTGGATCCTGCATCCAAGAGCCTGCTGCCCTCGATCCTGATGCAGTTCACCACCCTGCCGGTGAGCGAGCTCAGCGAGGGCCAGGCGCTCAGCGCGGACCACGTCTACGTCGCCCCCGCCAACGCCTTGGTGGAGCTGGACGGGGCCACCTTTCGGCTCAGCCCGCTGCTCGATTCGGCGCACCGCCGCTCGCCGATCGACGCGCTGTTTCGCTCGGTGGCGCTCGCCTTCGGGCCGCGCAGCGTCGGCATCGTGCTGTCCGGCACCGGCGCGGACGGCAGCTCGGGCGCACAGCAGATCGCCAACGAGGGCGGGATGACGCTCGCGCAGGCACCCGAGCAGGCCAAATACGACAGCATGCCGCGCAGCGCGATCGCGACCGGTGTGATCGACCATGTGCTGTCCGCGGCACAGATGGCGCACGAGCTGCTCGCCTACGTCGGCCACGTCGAGGCGCTGGCCTCGGAGGAGCTGGACCTCGGCACCGCGGAGGCGATCGCGCAGCACCTGCCCGAGATCTGCGACATCCTGCAGCACGCCACGGAGCACAATTTCCGCCACTACAAGACCACCACCTTGGTCCGCCGCATCCTGCGCCGCATGCAGGTGCTGCGCCTGGCCTCCACCCCCAGCTACCTCGACCTGCTGCGCGCCCAGCCCGAGGAGGTGACGCAGCTGTTTCGGGAGCTGCTGATCGGCGTCACCAGCTTCTTTCGCGACCCGCAGGCGTTCGAGACGCTCGCCCGCGAGGTGATCGTACCGCTGGTGACCACGCGGCGTGACACGATCCGGATCTGGGTACCGGGCTGCGCCAGCGGGGAAGAGGCGTATACCCTTGCCATCCTGGTGCGCGAGGCGCTCGAGGGCGTCACCAGCCCACCCGCCGTCCAGATCTTTGCCACCGACATCGACGAGCGCGCGCTCTCCATCGCGCGCCAGGGCATCTACCCGCTGGGCATCGCCGAGCACGTGAGCAAGGAGCGGCTGGAGCGCTTCTTCATCAAGAAGGGCAAGCGCTTCCAGGTCAACAAGGACTTGCGCGAGCTGTGCCTGTTCTCGCCGCACAACCTGATCACCGATCCGCCGTTCTCGCGCCTGGACGTCATCTCCTGCCGCAATCTGCTGATCTACTTCGGCCCGCACCTGCAGAAGAAGCTGATCCCGCTGTTTCACTATGCGCTGCGCTCCAACGGCTATCTCTTCCTCGGGCCGTCGGAGAGCATCAGCACTCACAAAGAGCTGTTCTTGCCCATCGATGCGAAGCACCGCATCTCGCAGCGCAAGCCCATCACCCTCAGCTCCTCCGCCGTGCTCTCCAGCGCCGCTGCCTACCGCGCCGGGGCGCGGACGCCGGAGCTGAGCGCGGACTCTCCACCCGACCTGCATCAGCTGATGCAGCGCATCCTGCTGGACGAGTTCGCCCCCAAGGCAGTGATCGTCTCCGAAGACGGCCAGATCCTCTCGGCCTCCGGTGAGATGGAGCGCTATCTCACCGTCACCGAGGGCACCTTCCAGAATAACGTCATCCGCCTCGCCCGTCCGGGTCTGCGCGTCGGCTTGCGCTCCGCGCTGACGGACGCCATCAAGATCCGGCGCAAGGTCGTACACGACAAGGTCTCCGTGCAGACGGACTCCGGGGTGCAGCGTGTGCGAGTCACGGTGCAGCCCATGCCGAAGCTGGGCGATGAGGCCGAGCTCTTCATGGTGGTCTTTCAGGATCTAGGCCCGCTGCTGCCGCGAGACGAGAGCAGCACCGCCCTGAGCGCAGAGGCCGACTCGCTGATCGAGCAGCTGGAGCGGGAGCTGTCGAGCACGCGGGAAGATCTGGAGAAGAGCATCCAGGATCTCGAGGCCGCTAACGAGGAGCTGAAGAGCTCCAACGAAGAGCTGCTCTCGATGAACGAGGAGCTGCAGTCCGCCAACGAGGAGCTGGAGACCTCCAAGGAGGAGGTGCAGTCGAGCAACGAGGCGCTGGCCAGGGCTCATGCAAACCTCTCGAACCTGCTGACCAGCACCGCCATCGCCACCATCTTCCTGGACGAGAAGCTCAACATCTCCAGCTTCACGCCCGCGGTGTCCGCCATCTACAACGTGCTGCCCGCGGATGTGGGCAGGCCGCTGTCTCACATCACGTATCGCTCCTCGCGGATGCCCCCGCTGCCCTCGCCCAGCGCCCTGCGCGCCAGCGATCACGCGCAAGAGGATGATGTGATCACCGATGATGGCTCCTGGTTCCTGCGCCGCTGCCATCCCTACCGCACTCATGACGGTAAGGCCGACGGCATGGTCGTCACCTTCATCGACGTGACGAAGCTGAAGCACGCGGAGGCGGCGGCGCGCCGGCACGAGAGCCAGCTGCAGCTGATCACCGACTCGCTGCCGGTGCTGATCTCGTACGTGGACGCGCACCAGCGCTACGGCTTCAACAACCTGGCCTACGAGCGCTGGTTCGGGGTCTCGCGCGACTCGATCCACGGCAAACACGTGCGACAGTTGCTGGGCGAAGAGGCGTATCAGAAGGCGCTACCGCGCATTCAGATCGCGCTGGGCGGCAGCCCTGTCGGCTTCGAGACGGAGCTGCCCCATCGCGACGGCAGCCGGCGTACGATCCGCGCGGAGTATGTGCCCGACAAGTCACCGGACGGTGAGGTGCGCGGGTACTTCTCGCTCAAGTACGACGTGACGGACGAGCGCCGCCTGGCGCAGTCGCTGGCAGAGGCCAAGAGCCTGGCCGAGAACGCCAGCCTGGCCAAGAGCGACTTCCTCGCCAACGTCAGCCACGAGGTGCGGACTCCACTCACCGCCATGCTCGGTTACAGCGAGCTGCTCCAGGCGCACATCACCGACCCGGATAACCTGGCGTGCATCGAGGCGCTGCGCCGCAATGGCCGCCACCTGGTGGAGATCATCAACGACATCCTCGATCTCTCCAAGATCGAGGCGGGCATGCTCGCCACCGAGCGGCTGCACATCTCGCCCGGAGGGATCCTGCGCGAGGTGGTGGATAGCTTCCGCGTACGCGCAGCAGAGAAGGGGCTGACCCTCGATCGCATTCAAGAGGGGCCGCTCCCCGGCACCGTCGAGAGCGATCCCACGCGCCTGCGGCAGGTTCTCTTTAACCTGCTCAGCAACGCCATCAAGTTCACCGATGCCGGTGGCGTGCGAGTAACCGCGCGCCTGCTGCAGCAGGCGCAGCTGATCGAGATAGCGGTGAAGGACACGGGCATCGGCATCAGCCAGGCGCAGCGGGCAGCGCTGTTTGCCCCGTTCGCCCAGGCAGACAAATCGATCACACGCCGCTACGGCGGCACCAGCCTGGGGCTGGCCATCAGCAAGCGCCTCGTCGAGCTGCTCGGTGGTCAGCTCTCCGTGACGAGCGAGGTAGGCGTGGGCAGCACCTTCACGTTCACGTTGCCGACGGGCCCGCTGGACTCTGCCACGCTCTCGGAGGAAGAGGCGGCGGAGCCCGCCCCGCCCCCCATCCTGCCCGCCTCTCGGCTCTTCGGGCGCCGCGTCCTCGTCGTCGATGACCGGCGCGACATGCGCTACTTGATCCAGACGTACCTGGAGGAAGCCGGAGCCGAGGTGGAGGGCGCAGGCGATGGCGCCGTCGCGCTGGAGCGCGCGGCCCGGGCCATCCAGGAGGAGAAGCCCTTCGACACGATCATCCTCGACATGCAGATGCCGGTGATGGATGGCTACGTGGCAGCCCCGCGCCTGCGAGAGCTGGGTCACCGGGGGTCGATCATCGCACTCACGGCCAACGCCATGAAGGGAGAGCGCGAGCGCTGCCTGGCAGCCGGCTGCGATCAGTATTTTGCCAAACCGGTCGATCGCCTGCGCCTGCTGTACGCGGTGGCGCAGCAGGGCGCCGCCGCCGGGCTGCCGGGCGAGAGCATCACCGCCAGCGAGGCCGAGCCTCCCACCAGGTATCGCCCGCGCGCGCTGATCGTCGACGACAACCTGGACTCACTGGACGTGCTATCCGCGCTGCTGGAGAACGCGGACATCGACGTCACCGCCGCGCGCAATGGCGCCGAGGCGCTGGAGCGCGCGGCCTCCACCCACCCCAACGTCGTGATCCTGGATCTGGGGCTGCCCGATGTGGACGGCTACGCGGTGCTCGAGCACCTGCGCCAGTTCGAGAACCTGCGCGCGACCCGCTTCATCGCCCTCACCGGCAGGAGCAGCAGTGAGGAACTGGCGCGCATGGCGGAGGCTGGCTTCCATCACCAGCTGGTCAAGCCGCCCGACTTCAAGCAGCTGATCACGCTGATCAAGGCCGCGGTGCAGTAAGCCAGGCGGCCCGACGCTGCTAGCTGCCGCCGTCCGCGCCCGAGTCCGGCGTGGGATCGCCGAAGCCGCGCTCTGCCTCTGCCGCCGCCGCGTCGACCCCGCGTACATACGTGGAGGTAGGGGTCGTGGAGCCATCCCAGTCGATCCGGAACTGCAGCGGGCCCGCATCCAGCTCCTCCTCCGGCGGCGGAATCAGCGGATCGGTGCCGGGGGGCGGGTCCGTCACCCCCACCGGCTCTTCCTGGGGCTGCGGCTCCGGTACAACAGGCTCGTTGCGCCCGCGCGTGCCCTCCTCGAAGCAGCCGGAAACGGCAGCGACGGCGAGCACCAGCAGCGAGCCAGCGAACCGGGCCAAGCGCCCCGAGAAGAAGGAGGACGAGGCGCTCATTGGGCCACCTGACAGCTCGTCTGCAGGTTCCAGCTGTTCAAGGTCGGTGCGCTCAGCTTGTCGCTGGAGGGCACCAGCTTCGCTGAAACCCTCACATACTTGGCGTTGAGGTCGCGGCTGTACTTCTTCAAGGTGTCGTGCACCACGACCGAGCCGTTGCGCGTGTCCGGCGTGCCCGCCCTGGCCACCGCGGACTGACCGACGAGGGCCGTGGGGCCCGTGGCGCTGCTGAACACCAGGGCATCCAGAGGCGCGGTGTCCAGACCCGCCTTGGTGGCGGCAGCCTGCACATAGAACTCGACCTTCGAGTCATCGGGGGTAGTCGCCGTCCACGACCAGAGCGACCAGAGCGGGACGTAGTCGTCGTCGCAGGTGCCGCTCATGTCGTAGTCGCGGTTGAAGGCGGCCGTCGTGTACGTGGGCGGGATGACGACGTCTTCGCTGCCTGGCGTATAGTGGCCCGTGGTGATGCTGGCTGACGACGTGGACCAGGTGAAGCGATCGAGCAAGACAGTGGAGTCCCACTTGTAGTCACCCGTGTCCCACACGTTGAAGGTGAGCGTGATCTGCTCGCCGGGCTTGACCGGGGCGGTGGTCGAGAGCCAGCCCGTGCTGCCGCCGCAGATGGAGTCGGACGTCCAGCTGCTGTTGTATGGGTTCTCGCACACCTTGTCGAAGCCGGAGCCATCGAGCAGCGGGTGCGAGCCCTTGGCCAGGGGCGGCCAGCCGCCGGGGATACCGAACAGGCCGTTGTTCACCGACACCGGGTTACCCGCGGAGTCGAACGAGATGTTCTTGTTCGCGGCGGTGTTCAGCGCGCCATAGTAGAAGGCCGCGTAGGCGTCGTTGTACGAGGTGCACAACCACTCCGGGTACTCGGAGGTGAAGAAGTTGAAGTTGTAGGCGAAGGAGTTGGCGTTCGTCGGCGCCTTCAGCACCAGCTTGAGGCCGCAGGAGTCGTAGCCCGCGTCGCCCGACTTGCAGCCAGCCGCCGAGGGGATGGAGTGCGCGGGCTTGCTGAAGGTCTTGGCGTTGTAGCCATCGCCGTTGGGCACCACGAAGCCCGACTCGCCGGGCACTCGCGCCGTGCCCGAGGAGAACACCGACATCCGCTTGCCCTCGGTGGGCAGGTTGCCGCTGCCGAAGCTGCTCTTGATGTGATACTGCATGCCGTCCGTGCAGGGCGTCACGCCGTCCGCGCGCACGAAGGCGGCGCTCACCACACCCCAGGAGTTGCCGCTCGCCACCTTGCACAGGCCCAGCGCCTTGGCATGTGCCATGGCGTCTCCACTGGAAGACAGGCTCGAGTCACAGGTCGTGACCTCATTGTCGGGCGTGCCGTCACAGTTCTCGTCCACGTGGTTACCGGGCAGGTCGTAGGCCCCGGCGTTGACCGTCGGATCGCACTCGCGGCAGTCGCCTTGCGCCGGGGAGAGGCCGTCGCCGTCCACGTCCACGGTGAGGGTGGGGTCACCGAAGCACGCCGTGCAGGCGTTATCCTTCGCCGTGTCCACCGAGCACTCCACCTTGCACGTACTGGCCAGCGCTTCCACGCAGTCCAGGGTCCAGCCGGTGGTACAGCAAGCGGGCTTGCTCTGACACACCTTGTGCACGCACAGCGAGCTACCTGCCGTCGTGCTCGTGCCGGACACGACCACGTCGTCGATGTTCCAGCCCGAGACTTTGTTGTTGCTCGAGCCCGAGTAGCTGAAGCGCAGCTGGTTGTTGGCGGCCTTGTACGCAGTGATGTTGTAGTTCATCGTCTGCCAGCTGCTGTCGCTGACGGCGCCGCTGGACGTGTACAGGGCCACCCAGCTCGAGCCATTGAAGAGCTCGACCTTGCCCACGAAATCGCTGTTGAGGTTCAGCCAGCGACGGAAGCTGAGCGTCAGATCGCCGACGGAGGCAGATCCATTGAACACCGGGCTGGTCAGGTAGGACGTGGTGCTGCTCGGCGGAACCGTCACCAGCACGTCGTCCACCTCGATCGTCTCGTCCGAGCTGCTGCTCTGCGCGGTGAAGCGCACCTTGAAGCCGTTCGCCCGCTGGCTGTTGTTCAAGGCAAGGCTGAAGTTTCTCCAGACGTTGTCGTCGTCCGCCTCCGACGCCCGGCTCAAGATCTGCGACCAGCTAGAGCCGTTGAAGATGTCCACCTTCAGGCCCTCACCATTATCCAGCTCCGAGTCGAGGAAGTAGTTGAAGCTGAGCGTCGCAGAGCTGTACCCGGCGAGGTTGAGGCCGCTGGTCAGAGTCAGGGTGCAGCCGCTGTCGCAGTTGTCCGAGTGTGCGACGGGGTTGCCGGTGCCGGGATAGCTGGTACCGGAAGAGTCACGGCTCTCTGCGTCAAACCCCGACTCCGTCCAGCTGTTCAGGTTGGTAAAGCTCTCGGCGAGCAGCGCAAAGGGCCCGCCGATGTTGCCTCCCAGTACGGTGCCTGCGATCTTGTTGTCGCTGCCGCTGGTGGTGTCCGAGGCTGGATCCGCGTTACCCGAGCTGTGGCCGCTGGAGGCTGAGGTGGCGCCGATCTCCCAGTTGGCGCCCGTGGTCCAGCCGCTGGAGCTGCTGAAGTTGTCGGAGAAGATCGTGGTCGGCACCGTCACCGGCGCTGCGCCGTCGCAGTAGTCTGCCAGCGCCGTGCCCACCCGGCAGATGTGGTGTGCGCAGGAGCCGAGCGCCGGATTGGCGGGGTAGGCGCTGTCTTTACAGTCGAAGCCGCTGCTCACGATGCCGGGCACGACGATCGCGTCCGAGCTCGGCAAGGTCACGCCCGTCGGCCCCGCCACGACGCCCGTGTCGGACGAGAAGGAGAGCCCCGCCGTGGTATCGGTGAAGGTCGTGCACTTGGGATCGCAGGGGTTATTGGCGCAGGGCGACGGCCCACCCAGCGCCAGCTTGTCCAGCCCACTGGCGGCGCTGGCACTCTTGATGGTCACCGCGCCGTTGATGATGCACTCACCCCAGGAGCTACCGTCGCAGGTGGAGATGCCCTCGCCACACACCACCTGGTCGCCCACGCGGCTGTACACCGTGCCGCATGAGACCTGCTCGCCCGAGCCGGTGCACGGGCACCCCGGTGAGCTCTCGTTCTCACACAGGCACTGCATGGTGATGGTCGGGTCGCTGTCATCGCAGTCGCTGCCCATCGTGCAGGCAAAGCCATAGCCGTCGCCGTCGCGGTCCACGCAACCGTTGATGGGGCCGGCGTCCGAGTTGTCAGCGAGCTGCAGATCCGGCGCACCCGGCGCCTTCGGCCGGCCTCCCCCGTCGTCCGAGCAGCTCAGCGCTCCAGCAAACAGCGCTAGCAGGAGCGGCCCTGGAGCGGCTGCGAGTCGGCGGATCAGGTGGGGTCTCGAGGAGTGTTTCATGTTTGCTATCGGTTGGCCGCGCCGGTCGAATCGGGGGTTCCGGCGCGGAGCTTCACGGGCTGGCCTCCACGCGACACGCCGCATCGCAGCCATCGCCCGGAGTCAAATTGCCGTCGTCACAGCCTTCGCCGCTGGTCGGGTCACCGTCCCCGCACACGCCCACGGACATCTCCAGGCGGTAGGGGAACGTGGCCGGAATCGCGGCCGGGCCGGCCAGCACTCGCACGTAATACGTGCCGGCGGGCAAGCCGCTGGCCACGGCGAGCGAGCACTGCCCGTCTCCCCCGTCGTCGTCGCTGGCCAGCACGGCGTTGCCGTTGGTGTTGGTGTCAAGGATCTCGACGACGGTGTCTTGCAGGTTCAAGGCGCAGGCGTCGTCGCCCACGCTCACGGTCTGCACCGCCAGGGTGGACGAGGCGGCGGTCAAGCTCACGCGGTAGAAGTCCTGGTCCCCTTCGGACCCGATGGCCGCGAACCAGGGCGTGAAGTCGAACGTGTCCGCGCGAAAGCGGCGGTTATTGTTCTCGGACTCCGACAGCTCGAGCTCGCATGCGGAGTCGCAGCCGTCGCCGTCGCTGGTGTTGCCGTCGTCGCACTCTTCCTCCGCATCGCGGATGCGATCCCCGCACACCCGCTCGCGAGCGCTGAGCTCCAGCACGTATTCGCCCGCGTCGCCGCTGCTGGCGCCGTCGACCAGGATGAAATAGGTCTCCCCCGCCTCCGCATCCATGGAGACACGCGTGCGGCCGCCGCAGCCGAGCTCACTCTGCGCTTCCGCGCAGCTGCCGCGCACGCTCACCGTCAAGTCGTGCTCGCTGATCAGGCGCACGTCTAGCTTGCCGCTCTGGGACGCCGTCAGCTGATACGCGACCTCGCTGCCGCTCGGCGCCGCGGAGCCACAGCTCGACGCCAGCACCGCGGCGCGCCCCGCCGTCGTGCCGCTGGTGCTGCTGTTCTCGACCAGCACGGGCGGCTCGTCACAGGCATCCGCGCAGCTGCCAGCGCAGCTCGGGTCGGCGCAATCGACGAGCTGATCGCCGTCGTTGTCGCGACCGTCCAGGCAGCTCTCCGTTCCGGAGCAGCTCTGCGTGCTGAAGCGGCAATCGCTGCCGCAGCTCAGCAGCCCGCTGTCGAAGCCGCGCTGGGTGCAGCTCTCCTGGAGCGGCAGGCCCGGATCACACTCCTCACCGGGATCGATCCAGCCGTCTCCGCACGTATCAGAGGTGCCGCCGCCGTCGCCCGGCGCGGGCGACCCTCCCCCGTCAACAAGGGTCGTGTCGCCGGCATCACTCGCTGGCCCGGCATCACCTTCGCCCGGTCCGCCGAGCCCACCGCCAGCGTCGAGGTGCGAGCGCCCCTGGTCCAGGTTGCCGTTGCCGAGCTTGCTGCCAGGGCGAGAGTCGCTCCCACACGCGGCCACGCCCGCCGCCAGGCAGAGCGCTGGCAGCCAGACTCGGACCACGTTCGGCAGCGATGAGCCCGCGCGCGCGCTCCACCCACTCATCGCGCTGACTCCACTCACCCGGATTCGCCTTTGAACCATGGTCGCTCCAGCACCGCGCGAAGTGTGCGCACGGTGCACCTGTCCCGGCGCTAGCCGCAGAGCAGGTTGCTCATCAGATCGACCGGTGAGAATGACCCTGGAGCTTTCGATACTTCCTTGCGCCCAGGTGCTGTCGTTGCGTACCGATTCAGCTCAGGGCAGCTACGCGAGGGTCAGCGCATCTGTCCCACTACCGCCCCTCTTCCGCTCGCGATCGGTGGTGCAGCGCGGCCCGACTCGCTCGAAGTCGAGGCGTTGTGCCACGCTGTGACCCTCTGGAGGGCTGCCCAGGCGTGAGTTTGTGACAACCGCGCAGAGGGGCGCTGGTTCTCGTGTGATACCTTCACGTCATCACCTCGGACCGACAGATGCCTACCCCTTCGAACCTCGTGCGCCTGCCCACCGCGCGCGCCCTCTCCGGAGATGATTGCCGCCTGCTGGTCGAGAGTGTCTTCGACTACGCCATCTTCATGCTCGACCCTCACGGGCAGGTGGCGACTTGGAACCGCGGGGCCGAGCGCATCCATGGCTACCGCGCGGACGAGATCGTGGGCCAGCCCTTCGCGACGTTCTTCTCGCCGGAGGAGATCGCTGCTCAGAAGCCGGAGCGCGCGCTGGAAGCGGCGGCGGCGCACGAGCGGATGGAGGCAGAGGGCTGGCGCAAGCGCAGAGATGGCTCGCGCTTCTGGGCCAACCTCGTGATCACCGTGCTGCGTGAGCCCGGCGGGCAGCTGCGTGGCTTCGGCGTGGTCGTTCGCGATCTGACCGACCGCCGCGCGGCGCAGGAGCAGCTGCGCCACGCGGACGAGCGCTGGCACCACCTGGTCGACGCCGTCGTCGACTACGCGATCTTCATGCTCGACTCCGAGGGGCGCGTCGCTACCTGGAACGTCGGCGCCTCACGGGTCAAGGGCTACGCCCCGCAGGAGATCATCGGCCGGCACTTCTCCGTCTTCTACACGCCCGAGGATCGCGCCGCGGGCAAGCCGGAGCGGATCCTGGACATCGTGCGCAACGAGGGCCGCTACGAGGACGAGAGCTGGCGCTTGCGGCAAGATGGCACGCGCTTCTGGGCCAACGTCATCATCACGGCGCTGCGCGACACGGAGGGGGAGCTGTTCGGTTTTGCCAAGGTCACACGCGATCTGAGCGCGCGCCGCCACGTGGAGGAGGCGCTGCGCAGCTCGGAGGAGCGCTTTCGCCTGCTGGTGGAGAACGTTGCCGAATACGCCATCTACATGCTGGACCCGCGCGGCCGCATCACCACCTGGAACTTCGGCGCAGAGCGCATGAAGGGCTACGCGGCGCACGAGATCCTGGGGCACAGCTTCGAGCGCTTTTTTCCTGCCGAGGACGTGGCCAACGCCAAGCCGGAGCGGGAGCTGGCGGCCGCCCGCGAGCTCGGCCGCTTCGAGGACGAGGGCTGGCGAGTGCGCAAGGATGGCAGCCGCTTCTGGGCGAACGCGGTGCTCACCGCGCTGTATGCTCCGAACGGTGCTCTGATCGGCTTCGCAAAGATCACGCGCGACCTCACCGGCCGCCGCGAGGCGGAGGCGGCGGCCCGGCGTTTGCTGGTCGAACAGACCGCACGCGAGGTGGCAGAGAAGAGCGAAGCGGAGCTGCGCACCAGCCAGGAGCAATACCGCGCCCTGAGCAGGAGGCTCGAGATCGTGCTGGAGGGCGTGGCCGATGGCATCACGGTGGAGGACCGCTCCGGGCGCCTGGTGTTTGCCAACGCAGCAGCCGCCAGGATGTGGGGCTTCCGCTCGGGAAGCGAGCTGGCTCGAGCGTCGATCGCAGACCTCACCGCCCGCTTCGAGACGCTGGACACCGAGGGCAACCCATTTCCGGTGGAGGAGCTGCCAACGAGGCGAGTGTTTGCGGGGGCGGACTCGCCGAATGCCGTGCTGCACGTGCGCGAGCGCAGCTCGCAGCGCGACTGGTGGCTGCTGGCGCGCGCTGGCGCGGTGCTGGACGCTGGCGGCCGTCCCGAGCTGGCCATCAGCATCTGGCACGACATCTCTGCGCAACGCCGCTACGAGGTTCAGGCCAAGTACCTGGGTGAGGCCACGGCAGCCCTGGGCAGCTCCCTGGTCCACTCGGAGATGCTCGGCACCCTCGCGCGCCTGCTCGTACCCGGCATGGCCAAGCGGTGCTCCATCTACCTGGTAGACAACGATCAGCTGCGCGAGGCAGCGGCGGCCCACGCCGAGCCTGCCAGGGACATCGGCGCACAGAGCAGCCGGCCCGCGCAGCCACTCGGCCGCGAGCAAGCGAGCGGCCTCTGGAGCGTCATTCACAGCGGCGCGCCTGCCGTCTTCCATGATCTCACCGAGCAGAGCGCGCCCAGCGCCAGCAGCACCGCCGAGGCGCTGGGCTGGCCCCAAAGCAGCCGCATCAGCGCCGCGCTAATCGTGCCGCTGCGCGTGCGGCACCGGGTGATCGGTGCGCTCGCGCTCGCGTGTACCAAGCCAGGCAGCCGCTATGACGACAGCGACGTGGCTTTGATCGAGGAGCTGGGGCGGCGCGCGGGGGTGGCCGTCGAGAATGCTCAGCTGTTCGAGGCCGCGCAGGAGGCGCTGAACCGGGCGGAAGAAGCGGGGCGCGCCAAGGACGAATTTCTGGCCATCGTCTCCCACGAGCTGAGAACGCCGTTGAGCGCCATCCTGGGCTGGTCGACCCTGCTCAAGGATCGGGTGAAGGACCCTGCCACGGCCAAGCCGATCGAGGTGATCCATCGCAATGCCCAGGCGCAGGTCAAGATCATCGATGACATCCTCGACGTGTCCCGAGTGATCACCGGCAAGTTCCAGCTCGAGCCAAGACCGATGGATCTGGTCGCTGTCGCGCGCGACGCCCTGGAGGTGGTTCGGCCCTCCGCCGACGCCAAGAAGATCCGGCTGCTCTTTACCAGAGGCCAGGATTATTGCCTGCTCGTCGCTGACCCGGGGCGGATCCAGCAGGTGATCTGGAACCTGCTCTCCAACGCCGTCAAGTTCACCGAGCCCGGCGGGCGAGTCGAGCTGAGCCTTGCGCAGGAGGCATCCCAGGTCGTGCTGACGGTGCAAGACAACGGTCGCGGCATCGCGGCCAGCTTTCTGCCGTTCGTGTTCGATCGTTTCAAGCAGGCGGAGGCCGCCACCACCCGGCGCGTGGGCGGCCTGGGGCTGGGGCTGGCCCTGGTCCGCTACATCGTGGAGCTCCACGGTGGACGAGCCAGCGCCACCAGCCCGGGGCTCGGCCAGGGTGCAACCTTCACCATCAGCCTGCCCGTTCGTGCGGCCTTGCCGCTGCCACACGAGCCCGACCCGCCCTCGGAGCATGCGCCGCAGGAGCGTGACGTGTCCGCGACCTCGCTCCACGGCCTGCGCGTACTGGTGGTGGATGATGAGCCGGATGCGTGCGAGCTGATCGCCATGGTGCTGGCTCAGGCCGGCGCCGAGGTGCAAGCGGCGCGCTCCGCCACCGACGGCTTCCAGCGCTTCCAGCAGTTCCAGCCCGATGTGCTCGTCAGTGACATCGGCATGCCGGAGGAGGACGGCTACTCGCTCATCCGTCGCATCCGCGCGCTGGAGAGCGCGAAGGGCGGCAAGACACCTGCCGTGGCTCTCACTGCGTTCGCACAGGAAGAGGACCGCAAGCGAGCGCTGGCGGCGGGCTTCACCACCCACGTGCGCAAGCCGGTCGAGCCCGCGCTCCTGACCGGTACAGTGGCCAGGCTTGCGAGCGAGCGCCAGGAGGATTGAGCGCTGCCGGAACGCAGGTCCGTGCGGCATCACCTCGCGGGGGGACGCTCGAAGCGGCACGATTGAATACAGGCCGCGGCTCAGCACCCGTTTCTAGAAACGCCGGCATTTTATCGACAAAGGTGAGCTGTGCTCTTCCGAGCCGGCTCCCAGAAGCAAGCGCACCCCCATCGCGCCCTGTAGGACCTCCTGGGCCTCGACCCCCGCAGGACGAATGCACCGAGGGACGTTGCAGCGGCGCGGTGGGGGCAGCGCCCTGCCGCGCAGCTGGCGGCTAGCGGCCCAGATGCTGCGTCATCCAGGCGCTCGCGAAGGGCACCAGGTCGGCGCCGTCCAGCAGCTCCGCCCGGGCGTTGCCCACCCTGCCCTGCCGCCCCCGGCCCTGCCCCAGGTACTCCTGCAAGATCAGCCCGAAGTAGTCGGGCCCGTCGAAGTCCACGATGCCGCTGCTGTCATCCAGTGCCTCCACCCGTACGATGGCCGTGCCCTGTCCGCGCTTGACCTTGCGGTAGCGCACCACACGCCGCTTGTGCGGCACCTGCGCCAGATATTCGGCATGGTGGAGCAACGTGACCGTGTCGATGTCCGCGCCCAATCGCAGCACCTTGCCGCCCGCGCTCACCAGCCGCTCCAGCGCAGAGCCAGGGCCGTAGTAGTCGTCCCACGGCGGCTCTGCCACCAGCGCCGCAGCCAGCCGCCCGCGCGCCCCGAAGCGCCCCTCCGGATGATCGCTCACCAAGGTGCCCGGCAGCTGCCGGAACACCTCCGCCAGCACCCCCAGGTCCGCCTCCGCGGGCGTGACCGCCGCATCAAACGGCTCAGCCTCAACCAGCAGCGCCGCGCGCTCCGCCTCCGGACGCTCATTCACCCAGGCCCAGGCATCCCTGGCGCCCAGCACCATCAGCAGCGTGCCCTGCTTGCCCACCGCGCGCTCCAGCCCCGCAACGACCCCCGCGGCTCCGCCCTCCACCGGCCCCAGCTTGCGCAGCGAGGCGTGCACCATCAGCACGTCCCCCGCGTGCACGCCGAGATCCCGAAGCTCACTCGCGAGCTGCTCCACCGAGCGCGGCTGGCCCTGCTCCATGCTGGCTCGAGCATGGGGCTGCAGCGCACTCCCGGCAAGAAGCGAGCGTCCCCGGCAAGAAGCGAGCGTCCCCGGCGAGAAGGTAGCCGCCAGCCGCCCGAACATTACGCTCGCGCGTGGCAGGCAGCCACGCTCGCCCTGCCAGGCGCAAGGCCCCGGCGCTCTGCGCCGCGACGCTCATTGCGCTCTCGCGGGGCACGTGAAATCATGGGCTGCGGCGCGCTCGCGCGGCACCTGTACCCATGCCAT
This sequence comes from Polyangiaceae bacterium, assembly GCA_025937895.1. Classification (GTDB taxonomy): domain Bacteria; phylum Myxococcota_A; class Polyangia; order Polyangiales; family Polyangiaceae; genus SZUA-265. The sequence continues at coordinate 31,109 of JAICQL010000011.1, forward strand.
CCCACCTGCATGCTGCTCTGGCACAGCTAGATGTGACACTGGCCGCTGCCCAGCGGCGGCTGCGGCGCAGCCTGGGCCGCGCCGAAGAGGTGCGGCTCTTGCCCTATCGAAGCTGGGTCACGCCAGGTCGCTGCGTGGTGCTCGGCAGAGCGCTGCTCGCCGATGTTGCGCTGCAGGCGCAGGTTCAGCGCTGGCCGCGCCTGATGCGCGTGGTTCACGAAAAATTCGTGACCCTCGAGAGCCGGCCGGTGTCGGTGCGCGTGACGTGGGAGGGGCAGTCGTCCACGATCATGAGCGACTCGGGTGGGTTCATCGATGCTGGGTTCCCTCTCCCGGGGCCACCTCCCAGCGCGTTGACGAGGGCGCTGATTGCGCTGGCAGATGAGCCGCAGGCCGCGGCGGTGCCGGTGGAGGTGTTCGGGCTCCACCCGCGCGCCGCGTTTGGTGTCATCAGCGACATCGACGACACGGTGCTGGAGACGGAGCTGACCAACCCGTGGCGGCGGTTTCTCCAGCTCATGTACAGCCGGGAGCGCATGCGCCTGCCCTTCGAGGGCATCGCGGCGCTGTACCAGGCGATGGCGCAGCCGCATAATCCCATCTTTTACGTCTCGAATGCGCCCTGGAACCTGTACCCGCACGTGGTCGAGTTGCTCGACCATCACGAGATCCCGAGAGGCCCCCTCTTGCTCCGCGACTCACGCATCGCCGAGCGCCTCGTGCGCGACGAGGCGAGCGGGGAGGTGCTGGTGCACAAGCAGCGGGCGCTGCGCCGCATCTTCGAGGAGCACCCCAACCTGGCCTTCGTGCTGCTGGGCGACAGCAGCCGGCGTGATCCGCTGCGCTTCGTGGAGATCGCCGAGGCCTTTCCGGGGCGGGTGGCGGCGATCTACATCCGCCGCGTGCATGGCATTCTGGCCCGCCGCGGCAGCCTCGATCGGCTGGAGCAGCGCGCGCGGAAGGTGGGGGTCGAGCTGCTGATCGCCGACGATACGGTCACCATTGCCAAGCACGCGCGCAGCCGCGGCTTCCTGACCAGCGGCGAGGTCGGCCAGGTGCAGGAGGGCAAGGCCCGCGATGAGCGGGCTCCCTCGATCGAAAGCGCCGCGGCGGCCCGCGCATCCTCAAACGAGCCCGGAGGCTGATGAAGACCGCATTGTTGATGAACGGGGCGGCCGGATCGGTGGAGGCTCAGGGTGAGCTGGCTCACGACCGCGCGAAGCAGCTGGGCTGGGACGTGCACTTCAGCGGTGAGCGCAAGGGCAGCGAGCTGGCTCGGGAGCTCGCCGAGAGCGGCTACGACATGGTCGTGGCGGGCGGCGGTGACGGCACCGTGCGCCAGGTGGTGCAGGGGCTGAGCGAGGCCTCGCGCAAGGTGGTGTTTGGGGTCTTGCCGCTGGGCACTGGCAACGATCTAGCCCGCGCGCTGCGCATGCCGCTCGAGCTGGAGCCGGCGCTCGAGGCGCTCGCGCGCGCCGAGGGCGACTCACGCATCGCACCCATCGATCTGCTGTCGCTCACCCATGGCCAGAGCGTGTCCGTGTGCGCCAACTCGGTCAACGGCGGCATCGCCCCGCTGATCACCGAGCAGCTCGATGCAGAGCTCAAGGCCAAGCTGGGCCCCCTGGCGTTCCTGTGGGCGGCGCTCGGCAGCCTGAAGCAGCTCGAGAGCTGGCCGGTGCGCTACCGCGTGGACGGCGGTGCCGTGCGCGAGTCGCGCGTCGTTGCCTTCGTAATCGCCAACGGCGGTAGCGTGGGCGGAGGCGTGCAGGTGGCGCCCGTGGCAAAGCCGGACGACGGCTTCCTCGATCTGGTGGTCATCAGCGCCGAAGCGTCCATCGCCGAGCTCACCATCGCGGCCATCCAGGCGAAGTTTGGTGACCTGTTCAAGAGCAGCTGCGTCGAGCACGTACGCGCTCAGAGCATCCAGCTCGTGGAGCAACCCGCCGACCTCGCGTTTACCGTTGACGGTGAGATCATGAGCGAGCGCCTGCAGGAGGTACGCGTCTTACCCTCCGCCCTGCGTGCCGTGATGGGCGAACTTGACGGATAGTGCAAATCCGTGGCGCTCACGCGAGTGATTCGGAAGCCGGAGGCGGCGACCGAGGCAGCTGGTATGCGAGCGCCGCATCGGGCGACGGCTGTGGCGCTGCCGTATGCGCCAGAGCATGAGCCGGATCAGCGTCCCCGGCAAGAATCGAACTTGCGACCAATGCTTTAGGAAAGCACTGCTCTATCCAACTGAGCTACGGGGACAGGCGGCGCGCCGGAGCGGCCACGGCAGCGTGGATAGCACAGAACTTCGCGCCGCCCGCAGCAAACCCACCGACTCGCAAGGCGGTCAGTGCCCCCCGCTGGCCTGGAGGCCAGGCTCCGTTTGTTTGGGTGGCGGCGAGGGGCTGGTTAGGCTGCTCGGGAGATGGTGAAGCGGCAGCTGGATGCGCTGGTCGTGGGCTCGGGCCCGAACGGGCTGACGGCGGCGGCGTTTCTGGCTCGCGCGGGGCTGCGGGTGCGGGTGATCGAGGCAGAGCGGGACCTGGGTGGCGGGGTGCGCACGCGGGCGCTGACGTTGCCGGGCTATCGTCATGATCTGTGCTCGGCGGTGCACACGATGGGCTGCCTGTCGCCTGCGTTCGAGCTGCTGGGGCTGGAGGAGCACGGGCTGCGCTGGCTGTATCCGCCGGCGTCGCTGGCTCATCCGCTGGATGGCGGGCAGTGCGTGCTGCTGGAGCACTCGATCGAGGCCACTGCCGCGCAGCTGGGGGTCGATGAGCGAGCTTATCGCGAGCTGGTGCGCCCCTTCGTTCGCTCCCCCAAAAAACTCTTCGCCGATCTGCTGGCGCCGCTGGGCGTGCCGCGCCTGCCCTTCACTCTGGCGCGCTTTGGTTTGCTGGGGCTGCGCTCGGCTCGCGCGCTGGCCTTCGCAAAGTTTCGCGGTGAGGCGGCGCGGGCGCTGTTTGCGGGCTGCGCGGGGCACGGGGTGCAGCCGCTGGAGCACCCGCTCACGGCAGCATTCGGGCTCACCTTCTTGCTCGCGGGGCACGTGAAGACGTGGCCGGTGGCGCGCGGCGGCTCGAGCGCCATCGCCAGCGCGCTGCTCGCGGTGTGCCGGCGCTGGGGGGTGGAGCTGGTCACGGGCGAGCGCGTCTCGTCTTTGGGGCAGCTGCCACCCGCACGCGCCATCCTGTTCGATCTGGCGCCGCGCCAGCTGGCGGAGATCGCGCGCAACGCGCTGCCGGCGCGCTACCTGCGGCAGCTGGAGCGCTATCGCATGGGGCCGGGCTGCTTCAAGCTGGACTGGGCGCTGGACGGACCCATCCCCTGGAGCAACCCGGCGGCGGCGCGCGCCGCGACTGTGCACGTGGGCGGCAGCTTCGACGAGCTGGCGCAGGCGGAGGCGGCGACGTGGCGCGGGCAGCTGGCGGAGAAGCCCTTCGTGCTGGTCACGCAGCAGAGCCTGTTCGACGCTCAGCGCGCGCCGCCGGGCAAGCACACGGGCTACGCCTACTGCCACGTGCCGGCGGGCTGCACCCACGACTTCAGCGACGCCATCGAGCGCCAGATCGAGCGCTTCGCGCCGGGCTTTCGCCAGCGCATCCTGGCCCGCCACAAGCTGTTCCCGGCGGACGTGGAGGCGCACAACGCCAGCCACCTGGGCGGAGCCTTCACGGGCGGAGTGGCGGATCTGACCCAGCTGTTCACGCGGCCCGCGCCGCGGCTCGATCCGTACTCCACCCCCAACCCGCGCTTGTTTCTGTGCTCGCATGCCACGCCGCCGGGCGGCGGCGTGCACGGCATGTGCGGCTTCTACGCGGCGCGCTCGGTGCTGCGAAAGCACTTCGGGCGGCAGCTGGCGCTGCCCCTATAGCTCCTGGCTACTCGTCGCTGCCCTCGTCGGGCGAGCTGGGTGGCTCGGGGCGCGGCTTGCGGGCGCGCGGCAAGATCCTGCGTGCAAACGCCACCAGGCCGCGATCGGCGCGCGCCATCTGCTCTTCGCTCTCCTTCAGCGCGTTCTCCCAGTACGCGGAGAAGCCGGGCACGCTGCTCACCACCCGGCGCATGGCCTCATCGTATACCAGCAGCTGGTGCAGCTCGCGCCGGTCTGGCTTCTGCTTCCAGGTCTGGAGGGTGACCCGCAGGTTCTCGTTCTCCAGCCGCAGCTGCTCCAGCTCCACCTTGATCTGCTTGGCGCCCTCGTGCGTGATCTCCATCTGGTCGTGCAGGTGAGAGTGCAGGCGCTGCACCTGTTGCTCGAGCTCGCGCCGGCGCCGCCAGCCGTTGAAGGCCACCACGCAGGCTGCGAGCAGCCCGAGCCCCACGCCATAGGCAAACGCGGTCAGCTGGCCCGGATCCACGGCGCTAGCTGACCCCGTGCTGCACGGGGGCCGCTGCAGCCGCGCGCGCGCTGCGGCGCTTGGCCAGCGCGCGGCGCACGAGCGCCAGGGCTATGGCCAGGACCAGCGCACCTGCAATGGCGGAGTACAGCTGCATGGCCACGAAGTCGCTCAACCCGTTGAGCACATCCACCTGGCAGTTGAAGCTGCCGCCGGGCGAGGTGAACCACCAGGAGGTGAGGCGCTGACCGACGAGGCTCCAGATGAGGAAGCCGAGAAAGCCTCCCGCCATCAGCTCGATCAGGGTGCGCTTGAGGACCTTCATGCCGCGCCCCTGGCTCAGCGCTGCTCGCCCGCAAGCTTCTGCACGAGCTGCACGTACTCCGTCATCGCCGCTGTCCTGGACGTGCCGCGCCGCCCTGACCAGGCGTCGTATTTGGCTCTGCCCTTGAAGTCGAGCATGCCCGGGCGCGCGCCGCTCACGTCGCCCACGGTGGCCTGCTTGTACAAGGAATAGAGCGCGAGCAGCTGCTCCGGCGACGGCGTCTGGGTCAGCTGTTTGACCCGCTGCTGCGCTGCTTCAAAGGCCCCTGCCAGATCTTGCTCGGCGGACATCGGCGCGGAGCATACTCCGCGCCCACCCGCAGTGGAACGCAGAACTTTCCAATGAAAACCGGCCTGTGCCCGGCGCTCGTTACGCCTGCTGCACACGGCCTCGACTGGCAGAGGAAGCGACAGGCATGTGGGACAATGTGCCGCGAAAGTGGCGCACGTCGCACCCATTGCTGACAGGAGCGGCAAGCTGTGCTCGCCACACGCGGCAAAAGCCGGAGGTTTTGCGGGCTTTCGCAGCAGTCAGTCCGTTCGTCTGCGCGCGGGCGTGCTGCGAGCACGACAAACGCCAGCGCCGCTCGTCTACCCGATGGGGGAAAGGTTTCCACACCCAAGCCAAAAAACGGTAGCGTTTCGATCGTGCGACACCGAGCTTCTTCCCCCGACGCCGACTCCGGTCGAGCGCCTTCACGCCAGCCTCCGAGCAGTATGATGGTCGAGAGCGGGGTGGTGAGCGGCTCGGTCAAGGCAAAGGGGTCGAACCTGGCCTTCGCGGAGCTGCTGGAGTCGGTGCCGGGCGCCTGGTTCTTCACCCGGCGGGACGGCTCTTTCGCGTACGTGAGCCTGGGCGCCTGTGAAGCGCTGGGTTACTCGCGGCGCGAGCTGCTGCGGCTCAGCGTGTTCGACATCGACCCCACCTTCGATCAAGAGGCCTGGGAGCGGCAGTGGGAGAGCACGGCACCCAGTCAGTCGAAGGTCACGCGTACCACCCACCGGCGGCGTGACGGCAGCCAGTACCCGATCGAGATCCGCTCGCTGAAGATCGACCTGGATGGGGAGCTGCTCTCCGCCTCTTATTCGGTGGATCTGACCGCGGCGGAGCAGGCGCGGGCGGCCCTGCGCGCCACCGAGTCGCGGCTGGAGCGGCTGCTGGAGAACCTGCCGGATCTGGTGTTCCGGCTGCGGCTGGATCCCAGCCTGAGGCTGGAGTTCCTGAGCAAGAGCTGCCAGCCGCTGCTGGGCTATGAGGCGGCTGAGCTGCTGGAGGACGAGCGCGCCCTGGAGCACATCGTCCATCCCGAGGATCTGCAGAAGTTCCTGTCTCTGCCGCGCGCGCCGCACGGCACCGGCACCAAGCTGCGCTGCCTGCATCGCAGCGGGCGCGTGGTGTGGATGGAGGTCCGCGCCACCCTGGTGGACACGGGCCCCGGAGAGCCGCGCATCCTGGAGGGCGTGGCGCGCGACGTCACTCACAGCCACGAGGCAGAGCTGGCCAATCGCCGGCTGTCCGCCGCGATCGAGCAGGCCGCCGAGGCCGTGGTGGTGACGGACGCGCAGGGCACGGTGGAATACGTCAACCCGGCGTACCTGCACACCAGCGGCCTGAGCGAGGCCCACGCCCTCGGCCGCCCCTGGCGCGAGCTGGAGGTGCGGCATGATCGCGCCTTCCTGCGGCGGCTGGATCGGCTGTTCGAGCGCGGTGAGGTGTGGCAGGGCCGCATCCAGAGCGTGCGCGCCAACGGCAGCGCCTACGATGAAGACGGCACCCTCGCGCCGCTCCGGGATGAGAGCGGGCAGCGCGTGGTGGGCTGCGTGGCGGTGAAGCGAGACATCACCGAGCAGCTGCAGCTGGAGGAGCACCTGCAGCGCGCGCACCGGCTGGAGACGGTGGGGCAGCTGGCAGGCGGCATCGCGCACGACTTCAACAACCTGCTGCACATCATCCACGGCCACACGCAGATGATGCAGCTGATGGATCTGCAGGGCTTTGCGCGCGCCAAGGATCTGACGGAGATGCTGCACGAGGTCGACAAGGCGGCGGCCCGCGCGGCCGTGCTGGTGCGGCAGCTGCTGGCCTTCAGCCGCAGCGACGACGCGGCGCCGAGCGAGCTGCGGCTGGACGAGGCGCTCGGCTCGCTGCAGCCCCTGCTGCAGCGCCTGCTGGGGCAGCACATCCAGCTGGTGCTGCGCAACGACCTGGGCGCCGTGCTGGTGCGCGGCAATCGCCCGCAGCTCGAGCAGATGGTCACCAATCTGTGCCTGAACGCGAAGGACGCGCTGCCCACCGGCGGCTTCGTGCACGTCAGCCTGGACGATCCGCCGCGGGAGAAGCTGCCGGCGGTGCTGAAGAACCGCGATGACAGCTACGTGCGGCTCTCGGTGCGGGACGACGGCACGGGCATGAGGCGCGAGGTGCAGCGGCGCCTGGGCGAGCCCTTCTTCACCACCAAGCGGCCCGGTGAGGGCGTGGGGCTGGGGCTGGCCACGGCGTACGCCATCGTGCGCGGGCACCGCGGCTTCATCGACGTCAGCTCCGCGCGCGGAAAGGGCAGCACGTTTCACATCTACCTGCCGCGCAGCGATCGCTCGGAGCGGCGCGCCAGCGCGCCGCCGCGCCAGAACGTGCTGGACGGCCGCGGCCGGCTGGCGCTGGTGGCGGAGGATGAGCCCGCCATCTTGCAGCTGAGCAGCTGCTACCTGAAGCAAGTGGGCTTCGAGGTGCTTGTGGCCACCTGTGGCGCCGAGGCAGAGCGCCTGCTGCGCGAGCGCGGCGGCGAGCTCTCGCTGTGCGTGCTGGACGCGCTCATGCCCGAGCTGGGCGGAGAGCGGGTGCTGAGCCTGATGGCAGAGCTGGGCCTGTCGGCGCCGGTGGTGTTCGTGACCGGGCATGACACGCGCCGCCTGGACGACATGCTGGTGGAGGCGGGCGGCTCGCTCCTGCACAAGCCCTTCGGCGCGGAAGAGCTGCTGGCGGTGGCGGGCCGCGCGCTGGGTGAGCTGCCCCAGGACGCCGAGGGCGAGCATGGCGGCTCGCTGTGAGCTGGCAGAGCTCACGGAGCTGTTGACGGAGGAGCCGTGACCGAAGCTGGCAAGCAAGAGGCGAGCGAGCAGGCGGTGCAAGACCGCTACGCGCCCCACAACGAGTGCTTCGGCTGCGGCCCTGCCAACGCGCGCGGCCTGCGCTTGAAGAGCTACGCTTCGGGGGATGAGCTGGTGGCCAGCTTCACCCCCGAGCCGCACCACCAGGCGTTTCCCGGCGTCCTGAACGGCGGCATCATCGGCGCGCTGCTCGATTGCCACAGCAACTGGACGGCGGCATACACGCTGATGAAGGCGGGCGGCCTGGACGTGCCGCCGTGCACGGTGACGGCCGATTTTCACGTCAAGCTGCGCGCCCCCACCCGGCTCGGGCCGCTCTCGCTGCGCGCCCGCCCCGTGCAGACCTCGGCGGACCGCTGCACGGTGGACGCGGAGCTTTCCGCTGATGGCAAAGTCACCGCCACGTGCCGCGGAACGTTCGTCGCCGTCAAGCCGGGTCATCCCGCTTACCATCGCTGGTGAAGCCTGCACCGCGCGAGCGCCAGGGGCTGCTCGCGTGCGCTCGGCCCCGCTTGCCTTTCGGGCGGAACAACGCGAGGCTGCCGGCACCATGCTGTTCCCCACCATGCTCGTCGGCAGCTATCCGCAGCCAGAATGGCTCATCGATCGCAAGAAGCTCGCAGGGCGCTTCCCCCCGCGCGTGCGCGCCGGGGAGCTTTGGCGCATCCCCGAGCCGCTGCTGGCAGAGGCCCAGAATGACGCCACGCTGGTGGCCATCCAGGCGCAGGAAGAGGCAGGCCTCGACGTGCTCACCGACGGCGAGATGCGGCGGGAGAGCTACTCGAACCGCTTCGCCACCGCGCTGGAGGGCGTGGATCTCGACAACCCCGGCAGCGCGCTGGATCGCTCGGGTCACCCCAACCCGGTGCCGCGCATCGTGGGCCGCATCCGCCGCAAGCACGCGGTGATGGTGGAGGATCTGCTGTTCCTCAAGCGCCACACCAGGAAGCCGGTGAAGATCACCGTGCCCGGTCCCTTCACCATGGCGCAGCAAGCGCAGAATGATCACTACGCGAGCGAAGAGGCGGCCGCGCTCGACTACGCCGAGGCCGTGAACGCGGAGATCGCCGATCTGTTCGCCGCTGGCGCGGACATCGTGCAGGTGGACGAGCCCTACATGCAGGCGCGGCCCGAGAAGGCGCGCCAGTACGGGCTGAAGGCCGTCAACCGCGCGCTGGAGGGCATCCGCGGCACCACCGCGCTGCACATCTGCTTCGGCTACGCCGCCATCATCCACGCGCGCCCCAGCGGCTACTCGTTCTTGCCGGAGCTGAAGGACTGCAGCTGCGCCCAGGTCTCGATCGAGACGGCGCAGAGCAAGCTGGACTGCAAGGTGCTGGAGCAGCTCGGCGGCAAGCAGATCCTGGTGGGCTGCCTGGATCTGAGCGACATGACCGTGGAGACACCGGAGCTGGTGCAGCAGCGGATCGAGCGCGCGCTGGAGTTCGTGCGGCCGGAGAACGTCATCCTGGCGCCGGACTGCGGCATGAAGTACCTGCCGCGCGAGGTGGCGGACGGCAAGCTGAAGGCCATGGTCGAGGCAGCGCGGCGGCTGCGCGCACGCTTCGCCCAGGCCAGCTGAGCGCCACCATGCAGCAACGCTCGAACACGGGGTCCGTCCTGGCTCTGCTCTCTGCGCTGCTCTCCGCTCCGGGCTGCAGCCCCGGCAGCCCGGCGCAGGGGCAAGGCGCGGCAGCCCCCGAGAGCCCGCAGGCGGCGGAGCTGCCAGGCGCGAGCGCAGGCGCAGCCGTGCCCGCCGAGGGCGCGTCGGCGTGCCCGGTGGGGCCGTTGCCCGGCCACGAGCAGCTGCCGGCCAACCCCAGGCTGCCCGATCCGTTCCTCTCGCTCTCTGGCCAGCGCATCACGAAGAAGAGCGAGTGGGCCTGCCGCCGCGCCGAGATCGCTGCTCAGCTGGCGGAGTACGAGCTCGGGCCCAAGCCCCCGCGCGCCCGCCAGCAGAGCGCGAAGCTGATCGGCCAGCGCCTGGAGGTGACGGTGGGCGATGGCCAGAAGTCGGTGACGTTCGCCGCCCAGATCGAGCTGCCCCCGAACGGCAAGGCCCCCTACCCCGCCCTGATCGGGCTGGGCCGCGCCTCGCTCGATGCGGCCACCCTGGCCAAGCTGGGCGTGGCGTTCATCAAGTTCCCCAACTCCGACGTGGCCGAGCAGGACAACGGTCAGTCGCGCGGCAAGGGCGCGTTCTACGCCCTGCACGGCAGCGATCATCCAGCCGGCGCGATGATGGCCTGGGCCTGGGGGGTCAGCAGTCTGATCGACGTGCTGGAGAGCACGCCCGAGACCAAGATCGACCCGCGGCGCCTGGGCGTGACGGGCTGCTCGCGCAACGGCAAGGGGGCGCTGGTCGCGGGCGCCTTCGACGAGCGCATCGTGCTCACCATTCCGCAGGAGTCCGGCGCGGGCGGCTCTGCCAGCTGGCGCGTCTCGGACCAACAGCGCGCGGACTGGCAGGCGGCGGGCTCACCTGCCGGGCAAGACGTGCAGACCCTGCGCCAGATCACCAAAGAAAACGTCTGGTTCCGCAGCTCCTTCGAACAGTTCAGCGAGCGCGCCGAGCGATTGCCGTTCGACCACCACATGCTGATGGGCATGGTGGCGCCACGCGCGCTGCTGGTGGTGGAGAACACCGCCATGCACTGGCTGGGCAAGCTCAGCAGCTTCACCACCGGCATGGTGGCTCACCGCATCTGGCAGGCGCTGGGCGTGCCCGAGCGCATGGGCTTCAGCCAGACCGGCGATCACGATCACTGCCAGTACGCTGCCTCGCAGGTGCCGGAGCTGGAGGCCTTTCTGCAGAAGTTCCTGGTGGGCAGCGGCAATGTAGACACCAGCGTGCTGAAGACGGACGGCGGCTTCGTGCTGGACGAGGCGCGCTGGGTGGACTGGTCGACTCCGGCGCTACGATGAGCGCTCGCGGCCCGGCGCGCTGGCTCAGGGCGTCAGGAAGAAGCACAGCGCGGTCAGCACCAGCGCAGTGAGCAGCGCGCGGACGTGCACGCGGAACGCCTCCTTGCGAACCGCGGCCAGCTCGGCCTCGGGCTGGGGCTCTTGCCTGCCGTCCAGGTTGCGGACCCCGCGCGCGGCCAGCGCCACACACACGCTGGCCCGCGCCTGGAAGAGCCCCAGCGCGGCGGTCCAGAACGGCAAGAACAGGAGCAGCCGCCAGTAGCGCGGCGCCCCATCCAGCGAGAGCAGCAGGGCAGCCCCCACGCACACGGCCAGGGCGGCCACGGCGACGATCAGGCGCTTGCGGCGCTCGGCGGGGCCGATGTTCGGCGGGCAGACGACCACCGTCCTGAGGCTGGGATCGGGTGACAGGGACGAGCTCATCGCCTTCGCTTCTTGGTCCGCCCCGGCAGCGAGGTCAAACTATCCCGCCCGCAGCCCCGGCCGGTAGGCTATAGCGCAGCAGCCAAGAGAAAGGCCGCCATGCGCGCCCGCGCCGTCCAGACCCCCATCATCCCGCCCAGCGAGCGAGACCTCTTCGGCATCCTCGATCGCCACCTCGCGCGGCTGCCAGAGCGCTCCGTGGTCGCCATCACGTCCAAGATCGTGGCCATCTGCGAGGGGCGCGTGCGCCCGCTGGCGGGCACCGACAAGCAGGCGCTGATCGCGGAGGAGGCCGACCGCTACTTGCCCGCTGACCCGCGCTGGGGTGTGTCTCTCACCCTGAAGCAGGGCCTGCTCATCGCCACCGCTGGCATCGATGAGTCCAACTCTGACGGCTGGTTCGTGCTCTGGCCGAGCGACGCGCAGCGCTCGGCCCACGCCATCCGCGCTCACCTGGCGGCGCGGGATGGCCTGAGCGAGCTGGGCGTGGTGATCACCGACAGCCGCTCCACCCCGCTGCGCCCCGGGGTGACCGGCGTTGCCCTGGCGCACAGCGGCTTTCTCGCGCTGAACGACTACGTGGGCAAGCCGGATCTGTTCGGGCGCCCGCTGCGCATGACCAAGGTCAACGTGATGGATGGCCTCGCCGCCAGCGCGGTGCTGGTGATGGGAGAAGGCAGCGAGTGCACGCCGCTGGCCGTGCTGGACGAGCTGCCGTTCGTCACCTTTCGCGAGGGCTCGCCCAGCGCGGAGGAGCTGGCGCGCCTGCGCATCGCGCCCGAAGATGATCTGTACGCTCCGCTGCTCGATGGGGTCGCGTGGCGCACGGGGCGCTCGTAGCTCGCCGCTCGATGGTGCGCGCCGATCGGGCTCGCCAATCCTGCTCGGATGGAAGGCTCGGCGGAAGAGCTCGGTGGAAGAGCTCGGGTGGAAAAACAATGCGCCGTCAGCGCCCGATCAGCTTCTCGATGCTGGAGCCGAGCTGCTGCAAGTCCACTGGCTTGACGATGTGCAGCTCGAAGCCGGCGCTGGCGCTCTCCTGCTTGTCGCGCTCCTGGCCGTAGCCGGTCAAGGCGATCAGCCGCGGCAGGCTGCCGCGTGCGCGCAGGCGCCGGGCCAGCTCATAGCCATCCATCACCGGCAGGCCGATGTCGAGGATGGCCACGTGCGGCTCGAAAGTAGCCGCTACCTCCAGCGCGCTGGCGCCATCGTGCGCGATGCGGGCCTCGTGCCCCATCGCCTCTACCGCGGTGGCGAGCAGCTCCGCAGCGTCCTGATTGTCGTCCACCACGAGCACGCGCGCGGGCGCTGTCGCTACCGGCATCTGCTCACCTCCTTCCGTTCTCACTGCAGTCTCGCCCCCCTCGTCCCGGGCCAGCAGCGGCAAGCGTAGCTCGAAGCTGCTCCCGCGCCCATGCCCTTCGCTGCGCGCCGCGACCGACCCGCCGTGCTGCTGGACCAGGGCCTTCACGATGGCAAGGCCCAGCCCCAGGCCACCACGCGAGCGATCCAGCCCCTGCTGCTCCTGCACGAACATTTCAAAGATGTGCGGCAGCGTTTCGCTGTCGATGCCGATTCCATCGTCCTGGACCACCACGACTGCATCGGCCCCGTCAGGGTAGGCCCTGACCTGCACCTCGCCGCCGGGGTTCGTGTATTTTGCGGCGTTGGTCAGCAGGTTGGCCAGGACCTGCTGCAGGCGCGCCGGGTCAACCTCTACCTCGAGCTCCGGCGCGACGCTCACGCTCAGGCGGTGGCGCTTCTCCGCGAACAGGGGGCTCGCCGTCTCCAGAGCCTTGGTGATCAGCTCCCGCAGCGGGACGCGGCGGCGCTTCAGCTCCACCACTCCGCGGGTGATGCGCGCCACGTCCAGCAGGTCATCCACCAGACGCAACAGGTGGTTGGCCTGGCGCTCGATCACCTCGCGCTCACGCTGGGTAGCGGCGTCTCCGCGAAACCTCATCAGCTCCAGCGCGGTCATGATCGGTGCCATGGGGTTGCGCAGCTCGTGCCCCAGCAGCGCCAGGAACTCGTCTTTCATCTTGTTGGCGCGCCGCGCCTCCTCCAGCGCGGCCTCGCTCGCGCGCTGAGCCAGGACCAGGCGCGTCACGTCCACGGCCAGGGTAAAGATCGCCTCGACGTTCCCCGCAGCATCGAAGATCGGCTCGTAGACGAAGTCGAAGTATACGTCCTGTAGGCTGCCGTCTCCGCTCCGATCTTTTCCCACATCTCGGGATCGACCAGCAGCGGCGCGGTGAGCTCCGGGCAATCCACCTCCAGCCGCAGCCCGGCGTGCTCGATCATCGAGCGGAAGGCGCTGGCCAGATCCACGGTCAGCGCGGCCAGATCGGTGGCTTGCCAGCGCACCTCGGAGCGCTTGGCCTCGATGCGGGCGAAATCCAGCAGCTGATTGACCAGCTTGCGCAGGCGCTTGGCGTTGCGCAAGGCGGCCAGCAGGTCCTCGCCCTCCAGCACCGGCGCAGGCGACGTGGCCGCCGCCTCCAGCGGGCTCAGGATCAGCGCGAGCGGCGTGCGGAACTCGTGGCTGATGTTACTGAAGAAGAGCGTCTTGGCGCGATCGAACTCGGCCAGCGCCTCCGCGCGCTTGCGCTCGCGCTCGAGCGCGCGGGCGTTGCGGATGGCGGTGACCACCTGACCCGCGGCCAGCTCGAAGAAGCCGCGATAGCCGGCGTCGAGCACGCGATGCGGGCTGATGCCGCACAGCAGCACGCCGTACGGCGTCGGCTCATCCGGTGAGGCCAGCGGCAGTACCACTGCCTCTCGCGGCGCATAGCCCCAGGGGCTCGCTGGCAGCCGCAGCCCGGGCTCGATGGGCATCACGCTCAGCTCGCGCACCTGAGTCACGCCGACGCGGGCCCAGCCCTCGCCGTCCCTCGCCGCCATGGTATGCGCCACCAACTGCAGGCCACCGCGGCCGTCCTGCAGGTAGAACAGGGCAAAGGGCACGTCCAGCGCGCTGCTCGCCAAAGTGAGCGCCGCGGCAGAGCACGCCTCCTGCGCCGAGCCAGCGGTGACGGCAGCGGCGCCCCGCACGGACAGCTCGCGCAAGCTGCGCAGCTGGCGATCGGCAAAGACCTGCTCGGTGGTCTCGGTCACGGTGGCGAGCACTCCACCGATGCCCGTGACCGGCACTGTTTCATCGGGTACGGGGCTATACGCGATGCGGAAGTGCACCTCTTCCTGCGGTAGCTTGCGATCGATCAACAGCGATAGATCGTCGCTGACCGCTGCCGGGCCCCCGCGATACGGCACCTCCGCCATGGGCCCGAGGATGTGGAACACCTCCTTCCAGCACTGCCCGAAGGGCTGCCCCATGGCGCGCGGGTGCTTGGCGCCGAGCACGGGGCGATAGGCCTCGTTGTACAGCTGGACGAAGTCGGGGCCCCACCAGAGCAACATGCCGGACTCGTTGTGCAGCACCAGAGATGCCGCCGAGCGCAGTGCCTGCGACCAGCGCTCGACGGGTCCGAAACTGGTCTTGCCCCAGTCCGTGGCTCGCGCCAGCTCACCGCATTGCCCACCCCCCGAAAGAACTCTCTCCACTTCCGAAGGCACGCGCAGCCGACTCCAGCACACTCGAGGTCGAGGAACAAGACGGGCAGCCGTGCCCGCTGCAGCCCTGCTCGTGAGGCAGTCAGCCCCACCTGTTGCACCGTGGTCAGCCTGGCTCGGGCCCGGGCACCGGCAAGCTGACCACGAACGTGCAGCCATCGCCCGGCCTGCTCTCGAAGCGAATCGTGCCGCCGTGCGCTTCGACAGCATCCCGCGAGAGATACAGGCCGAGCCCGAGCCCGCCTTGATGCCAGATCGAGCCACCGCGCCCGAAGCGCTGGAAGATCTTGCCTGCTACCTCCGGCGCCATGCCCAGCCCGTAATCACGCACGACGACGCGCACGTCGCGACCCCAGCGGCTCACCGTCACGTCGATGGGCTTGCCGGCGCCATACTTCAGCGCGTTGGACAGCAGGTTGGTGAGCACCTGCTCGATGCGCCGCCGATCCCAGCGGCCGTGGACCGGCTCGGGCGCGGTGAACCGCAGCTCACAGCCGGCGTGCCGGGCGGTGGTGGCAAACTGATCCAGCACCTCGCGCGTGGCCTGCACCAGGTCGAAGTCCTCCACATCCAGCTGAATGGGGCCGTGCGGCAAGCGCGACGCGTCGAGCAGCCCATCCACCAGCGCGGCCATGCGCTTGCCCGTCACCGTCGAGCGCGCCACACAGCTCGACAGCTTCGGGTACTTGTCCGCCAGCGCATCCAGCGCCAGCAACTGCTCCAGCCGCTGCAGCTGCAGCAGCAGCGCCGTCAGCGGGGTGCGCAGCTCGTGCGCGGCCACGGACAGGAAGTCATCGCGGGCTCGCACGGCGTTCTGCGCCTCGCGGATCTTCGCCTGCAGCTTGCCGTATAGCTGCACGTTCTCCATCGCCAGCGATGCCAGGTTGGCCAGGGCTGCCAGCGCCCGCATCTCACCGTCGCTGGCGACGTGGCGCGTGGCCCAGTACGTGCCGATGGCGCCCACGGGCTCGAGCGTGCGGATGGGCACCATCAACAGGCTGCGCACGAAGGTGGGGCGGTACGCGGCGTGCGGGATGCGCTCGTCCGCGTACACGTCCTCAATCGCGACGGGCTGCCGCTGCAGCATTACCCAGCCGCTGATGCAGTCCGTCAGGGGGAAGCGGCGCCCCTGCCAGAGCGGCGAGATGGCGTCCTCGGCAGCATAGAAACAGTGCTCGCCCTCGCGCAGCACGAACGTTGAACCGTCGGCGCCCGTCAGCTCCCTGGCGGAGCGGCGCACGACATCCAGGATGGCCGACAGCTCACGAGCCATCGACAGCTCTTGAGCAACCTCGACCAGGCGCTCTGCCGCGAACAGCTGAGTGCGAACGCTCGTGCCTGACTCTCGGGCGTCTACACTGAGGGTGTCGTGCACGATCACATCCGTTTTACGTTACCGCAGCGAAGACTCTGTCAGAATGTAGCGATGTGCAACGGCACGCAGGCGTCTGTGCGCGAGAGACGGAGAATTGTCTGCCCGGGCTGCCGCCGCTCGGCGCCCTTGCTTCCCTCTTGCTTCCCTGGCCCTCTCGCTCGCCGCGCGCCAGCGCTTCTTCCCTGCCGCTGCTTCCTGCCGCCCCTGTCCCGCGCTGAGCGCTCCAGCCTGGAACGACGGCTCCAGGTCCTCGTTTGCGGACCGTTCAGCATAGATCAAGCCGAGCTCGGCTCACCACGCTGGCCCGTCTGGGGACACCAGGTTCATGCAAGCACTGGACGGAAGTCGTAACAACCGCATCCTCGTCGTCGACGACAATGACGCGATCCACGCGGATTTCGAGAAGATCCTGCGCGAGCGTCCGACCCGCACGAGCCAGGTGGACGGCCTCGCGGCGTCGTTGTTCGGCGAGGTCCCCGGCGCGGGCCCGCGTGTGGAGTTTGCGCTGACCCACGCGCTCCAGGGCCAGGAGGCACTGGATCTCGTACTCAGGAGCCAGGAATCGTCCCTGCCCTACGCCATGGCCTTCGTGGACGTGCGCATGCCCCCGGGCTGGAACGGAGTGGAGACGGTCGAGAAGCTCTGGCAGCACGACCGCGAGCTCGAGATCGTGCTCTGCACTGCCTACTCTGACTTCTCCTGGGAGGAGATCGCCACTCGCCTGGGCCAGCCCGATCGGCTGCTGATCCTGCGCAAGCCCTTCGACCCACTGGAGGTACGGCAGCTTGCCTACGGGCTCACTTGCAAATGGTTCCTGCGGCGTCAGGCGGCCTGCCGCATGCAGGATCTGGAGCTGATGGTGCAACAGCGAATCCGCGAGCTGGCGGCGCTGCGCGCCCGGTTGGCAGAGGTCAGCGCCCAGCAGCACGCGGTTGCCGGCTGAGCACGAGGGAAGGAGCAGGATGGTGCCGCAGAGCTCAGAGGGGCTGGAAGAGCAGATTCTGGAGCTGTGCGGGCTCTCGAGCTTGCTGGCTCCAGGCCTGCTGCGGCGAGCACTGGCGGACGTGGGCGCGGCCACGCCGCCGAGCGCCGAAGATCTGCTGCGCGCCCTGCCGCAGCTCGAGTGCCGCATGCGCGCCTATCTGCCTCCGCTCGAGGTTCGCCAGCGCAGCGCGCGCATGCGCGCCATCCTGAGCGGGCAGCGGCCCTCCACGCCCAGCTCCGCGCGCTGAGCTCGCGGGCATAAAAAAAGGCGCGCCCGCCGTGAAGCGGACGCGCCCGGGTGTACTGAGGATGGCGTACGGTAACTCCCGGGGCGGCCGAGGTCTGCAACAAAATCGCGGAACTCGCGCACACCGCCGGCAACGACTACCGTCTGCTCAGAGGCTTCCAGTCCTCCTGGCGCGCAGCTGGAGCGAGCGGCGGCGGGCTGATTGCTGCTGCAAAAGGAGATTTCTCGAGCACTGCAGCGCGTGATATCGAGCGCGCGAGGTTCGTCTGGAAATGCGCATTTTTCTGCGAGGACGGGGCCGTGCGCTGGCCGCAGCGCTGGCGGGCGCGGCGCTGCTGCTGGCCTGCACTTCCGGGGAGCCAGCGCCGCCCGGTCGAGTCGCTCGGGCGAGCGCGGCGCTGACCCCGAAGAGCGCCGTGCACTGGGTGGGCGCCTGGTCCGCCGGGCCTCAGCTGACCGAGCCGCAGAACCTGCCGCCGGCTCCGGGCCTGAGCGGCAACACGCTGCGGCAGCTCGTGTTCCCCACCCTGGCGGGCAGCCGTGTGCGCCTGCGTTTGTCGAACGAGTTCGGCGACGCTCCGCTCACGGTCCACGGCGCGCAGCTGGCGCTGCCGGCCGCGCAGGGCGCCATCGCCAGCGCGAGCGCTCGCGCCGTGCGCTTCGGCGGCAGCCCGAGCTTGACCCTCGCTGCAGGGCAAGCGGTGTTCTCCGATCCACTCGACTTCGAGCTGAAGGCGCTCGCGCCGCTGGCCATCACCCTGCATCTCGGCACCGTGCCCGGCAACGTCACCGGCCATCCCGGCTCGCGCACGACCTCGTACCTGGCGGCGGGCGGGCAGCTCGAGGCCGCCGCCCTGTCCGGCGCGGTCACCACCGATCACTGGTATTTCATCAGCGGGCTCGACGTGCAGGCGCCGGAGCGCAGCGCGGCCATCGTCACCCTGGGTGATTCGCTCACCGATGGGCGCGGCTCCACCGTCAACGGCAACAATCGCTGGCCTGACATGCTAGCTCGCCGCCTGCAGGCGCGGCCGGAGACGGCGCACCTGTCGGTGCTGAACCTGGGCATCGGTGGCAACGCGGTACTGAGAGGCGGCCTTGGCCCCACGGCGCAGCAGCGCTTCCAGCGTGACGTGCTGGAGCAGCGCGGGGTGCGCTACGTGATCGTGCTGGAGGGCGTGAACGATCTCGGGGGCAGCGACGACGCCAGCGTGGCCGAGCGCCTGATCCAGGCCTACGAAGGCTTCATCGAGCGCGCGCATGCGCAGGGATTGCTGGTGTACGGCATCCCCATCCTGCCCTTTGGCGGATCCATGTACGATAGCCCGGAGCGCCAGCGAGCACGACAGCTCGTCAACGACTGGATTCGCAGCAGCGGCCGCTTCGACGCGGTGATCGATCTGGACGCGGCGCTGCGCGATCCGGCAAGCCCCGAGCGGCTGCAGGCCTCGTACGCCACCCAGGATCTCCTGCACCTGAGCCCGGCGGGCTACCAGGCCATGGCAGACGCGATCGATCTGAGCCTGTTCGTACGCTAGCCGCCGCTCAGCCGCGCGCCGGCTTCACCACCCGCACCGGCCGCGCCTCCTGTGAGAGCACCACGTCCGCGAGCGGCCGCTGGCTGGTCTTGCCGGGCAGGTGCCGGCTCCACCAGTCTTCGGCTCGCTCCGGCGTCCACGGGTGCTGGAGTGGGATGGCCTGCAGCCTCGCCTGCAGCTCCCGCGCGCTGCCGGGGCGCTGCGCTGGAGCTTTCGCCAGGCACTCCAGGATCAAAGCGTCGAGCTCGGGCGGGATCGTGCCGCCCGCGCGCGACGAGGGCGCCGGGGGGCGCCGTGTGGATGTGATCGGACATCACCTTGATGGCGCCCGGGCCCTCGAAGACCAGCTTGCCAGTGAGCAGCCAGTAGGCGACGCAGCCGAGCGCGTACAGGTCCACGCGCTGATCCGTCTCTACCCCCAGCACCACCTCGGGCGCGATGAAGCCGGGGGTGCCGCTCACGTGATTCTCCCCGCTCAGCTTCAGCTCGTCCGCCTGCGGCGTGTTGCCCAGCTTGACCAGCCCGAAGTCGAGCACCTTGACGAAATCCCACGCGGCGCCGACCCGACTGACCACGATGTTGGCGGGCTTGATGTCACGGTGCACCAGCCCGTTCTGGTGCGCGTCCTGCAGCGACGCGCACACCTGCACCAGCAGGTGCACGGCGCGCTCCGGCGGGACGGGGCCAAACTGCTCCACCAGGGTCTCCAGATCCATCCCATCCAGCAGCTCCATCACGTAGTAGAACGTGCCGTCGTCCGTGACGCCAAAATCATAGAGCTGCACGGTGTGCGGCGACTTCAGGCCGGCGGTGGCGCGCGCCTCGCGCTCGAAGCGGCGCAAGCGCAGCTCCGGATCGCGCCCGGCCAGCGACGCCAGCTCCTGGTTGCGGATGAGCTTCACCGCCGCGGGGCGGATGAGCAGGCGGTGGCGAGCGCGCCAGACCTCACCCATGCCGCCGCTGCCGATCTTCTCCTCCAAGGTGTACTGGCCGATCTGTGAGGCCTCTTTCACCTGCTGGCGCAAGCCATAGATGGTGCGCGAGGTGACCGTGGCCAGGGTGGTGGCGATGATCAGCCAGAGCAGCGCGTTCACCGTGACCAGCGCCTCGAGGAACCGCGGCGGAAAGCCGGGCAGCTGCAGCGGCTGGTGATACACCATCGACACGATCAGCAGCGGTGCCGCGGCGATCCACGACAGGCAGAACGTGCGCCCGGCGGTGGATGGGATCAGCACCGCGCGCGCCATCATCGTCACCGCCAGCGCGAACATGCCGCGCATCAGCTGCTCCGGAGCGGGCTGGGCGGCCATCGCCGCCAGCCCGACGCCCGCCAGCAGCAGGCTGCCGGCATCGAGCAGCCCCAGCGTGCGCAGTGACCAGGAGCCCAGCCTGGCGCACAGCCAGAGCGTGGCCATCACGCTGCACGCCAGCAGGTGGAACAGGTTGGTCTGGGTCAACAGCAGCGGCAGCGCCGCCCGCCCGCCGCCCACGAGCAGCAAGCCGTTCATCAGCGAGAAGAAGCCGAACGACAGCAGGAAGACGGTCTTGCCCAAGAGCGCCAGGCGCTCCTGCACGAAGGGAGACCCGCCCCAGGTATCGAATCCGGCGCCGATCAGCGGCAAGCCACGGGAAGAAGAGCCAGCTCGGGTCACGGACCGAGCATAGCAGAGGCCCTAGCTGCGCCCCAGCTCGGCCGGTGTCTTGCCGAACCAGCGGACGCACGCACGATGAAACGATGCGCGCTCGGCGTATCCGAGCAACACCGCCACCTCATCGATCGGGCGTCGCTCGCTGAGCCAGCGCTGCGCCAGCTCGCGCCGCACCTGCTCCAGCAGCTCGCGATAGTGCGTGCCCAGAGCGAGCAAGCGCCGCTCCAGGGTGCGCGGGCTCATGGCAAGCGCACGCGCGCTGTCCGCCAGCGCGAAGCAGCCGCGAGCGAGGCCCCGCTGGATCTCCGCGCGCACCCGCGCGGGCAGGTCATCGCGCGGCGGCAAGGCCTGCAGCTCGGCCTGTGCCTGGCGCTCGAAGAAGCTGCGAAACAGCGCGTGGGCGGTGGACAGCGGTGCCTCCATCAGCGCGCTGGGCCAGGCGCAGTAAGCGCGCTCCACGCCCAGGGTCGGAGCAACGCCGAAGTGCGCCGTCAGGAGCTCGAGATCGTCGCTGGTGCTGGGCAAGCCGATGGCCAGGGCCGGCTCGGCGGGGCGCCCGCTGAGGCCACGCACGGCCGCGGCGCACTCGGCCAGCGCACATACCTCGAGCAGCTCGTGAGCGGTGCGGCGCGGCCCCGGCGTCTGGAACGTCACCGCCAGCCCGCCCACGCTCAGCCCGAGCTCGCGCGCGTCCTGCAGCGCGAAGCGATCACCGTCTCCCCACAGCCGCTGAAACTGAAACGCACGGCGCAGGCCGTCGCGCAGACAGTCGCTGGCCAGCAAGATCAGCGCGGGCGTGTGGTACGTGTCCGGGACGCTCCGTTGCTCGGCCAGGCGCAGGCCGAGCGCCGGATGGTGGGTGCGTTCGCGCAGCTCCTCCAGCCCCGCCAGCACGGGCTCGAGTGGCACGGTGGCATGGGGGTCCGCCAGCAGCGCCAGCGGGATGTCGTGGCGGCGGCACAGCGCGGCAGCGTCTTGCCCCAGCGCGGTAGCCAGCTCCGGCACGCGCCGGGCCATGCGCGCGGAGACATGCAGCGGGGGCTCTGCGGCGCTTCGGGCGGACATGGCAGCTGCTGGCGTAGCCAAGCCCGCTGGCAGAGGCAATGGCAGCAAAGGTCAGCTGCCCTGGCGGGGGCGGTCAGAGTGCTCGCGCTCGCGGCGCACTAGCTTACCGCCATGAGCTCGTTCTGGATGATGGTGTACCTGCTGCGCAGCGCGTGGCGGGTGAGCTGGCGCCGGCTGCGGCGCGGACCGCTGCGGCCCAGCTGGTCGTGGGCTTACGAGCTGATGGTGGCGGCGCAGAGGTCCTTCAACGTTCACGCGGCGCGCCAGCCCGACCTCCTGGCAGAGCGCCGGCTGTGGGCAGGGCTGCGAGCCCGCGGCCCCGCGCTGGCAAAGGTCCAGCGCCGCTCGCTGCAGCTCGGCGGAGTCAACGTCACCTGGTATGAGCCGCGCGCCGGGGGTGGTCAGGCGGTGATCATGTACCTGCACGGCGGCGGCTTCATTTATGGCTCCGAGCGCTCGCACGGCGAGCTGTGCGCCAGCATTGCGCTGGCCAGCCAGGCTCGCTTGCTGTTCGTCGATTACCGGCTGGCCCCGGAGCATCCCTTTCCCGCCGCTCTCGACGACGCTCGCGCGGTGTACCTTGCCCTGCTGCAGAGCGGGGTGCCTGCCGCGCAGCTGGTGATCATGGGCGACTCCGCTGGCGGCAACCTGACCCTCGCGCTGCTCGCGCAGCTCGGCGCTCAGCACCAGCCCCAACCCGCCGCCGCGGTCGCGCTCTGCCCCTGGGTCGACATGACGGCTCGCGGGGGCTCGCTGGAGCAGAACGCGCGCTTCGACTGGGCCGAGCCGTGGATGTTCGAGCGCTGGGCGGCGGCGTATCTGAACGGCGCCGATGCGCGCGATCCACGCGCCTCGCCCGCGCACGCAGCGCTCGCTGGCTTGCCGCCGCTGTTCCTCGCCGTCGGCGGAGCGGAGATGCTGCACGATCAGGTGCTGGACTTTGCGGCGCGCGCAGCGCAGGCGGGCGTGCAGGTGACGCTCGACAGGGAGCCCGACGGCATCCATCTCTGGCACTCCCTGGCGCCGGTGTTTCCCCGCTTGCAGCCCGCCGTCGCGCGCATCGGCGAATTCGTCTGCGCCCATACCGGCGCCGCGAGCCCGGCGCCCGCCGCGAGCGCTACCGGGCCGCGCGGCGAGCCCGGGGTGCTCCGGCTATCGAGCTGAGGCTGGCTCATTCTGGCGGGCCGCGGCGACGAACGGCTCCGAGCCCCCTCCCGCAGCCGGCGCCGGACTGAACCCCCGGGGCACGCGCGCCGTCTAGTCCGGGATGGCGGAGCGCTCGGAGTCGTTGCTCGACAACCGCTTCGTCAGCGTGCGCCGGACTCTCGGGCGCCCAGGCCTGGTGCGAGTGGTCCGCAGCGGCGCGGCCATCGAGACGCTGGAACAGGTGGACGAGGTCTGGGGCGCGGTGAGCCGCGCCATCGTCCCGCTCGATCGCTCGCGGCACGTGCTGCTGCTGGACATGCGCGATGCGCCGGGCCGCAATGACGACGCGTTCGAGCGCCGCGTGGCGAAGTATCGGACCGCGACCGTGGCGGGCTTCGTGCGGGTTGCGGTGCTCGTCCGCAGCCTGCCGGGGCAGCTGCAGGTGCAGCGCCACGCGCGGGAGGATGGCCTGGGGATGGTGCACATCTTTGCAGCCGAGCAGGCCGCGCTCGACTGGCTGACGCACGGCTGAGCTCGAGTGTACCGGGCTGACCCTGGGAGCTTTTGTCGCAGGCAACGCCCGCAGCTGTCCCGTCAGTGACCAGGAACGCGGCGCGCCGCACGCAAAATCGCCGGGAAAAGCCGGGCAAGCGCCGGCACGGTGATTGCTAAACGCGGCAGTGGCGGTGCGGCGGGGTGCGATCGAAAGCGCCAACGCCGTTGCCTGCTTGCACCGCCGCTCAACTTGGCAGTGAGCCTGTGAAACTGCCGCTTACTTGGATTTTAGCAGGCGTTGGCGCTCGTGACAACGACCGGAGGACCTCATGTATCGACAACCTCGAGCTTCACTGACGCTCCTTGGAGCTGGACTTACGGCACTGCTCGCGGCCGCGTGCTCATCGGACGACGATGGCGGTGGCGAGCAAGGCGCAACCCAACCCGACCCGATCCAGGTCGTGCCCGTAGAACGCGAGACCTGCGACGATAACCCACTGCTGGTGGAGTGCCTGCCGCAGCAGCCCAGCGAGCCCGATCGGCCCGCCAGCGACAACACCCCGCCGCGCCGCCCCGATCCGGGCGACCCCGCCGAGCTCGCGCGCGCCGCAGCGGAGAACGTGCTGGCTGCCAACTGCGGGCAGTGCCACGGCCCCGCGCTCACGGAGCAGCAGGCACTGGCCGGCATGAACTACATCGATGACATCGAGCGCCTGGTAGAGACGGGCAAGATCGTGCCGCTGAACAGCGCGGCATCGCGCGTGGTGCTGCGCATGTCACGCGGTGAGATGCCGCCGCCCAGCTCGGGGCTGCCGTCGGTCACCGACGCGGACATCGCCGTCGTCTCGCAGTACATCGACAACCCGCGCTTCTGGCCCGACTACGCGCAGCCCAACTGCTCCGGCGATGGCGAGCTGGTCGACTTCGACGACCTGTACGGAGCCGTCGCCCGCGATCTGGCGCGCGCCGACAACGAGGACGCGCCCTTCCTGCGCTACATCTCGCTCACCAACCGGGTGACCGCGGGCGTCTGCTCCGATGCGCTGGACCGCGATCGGCAGGCCCTGACCAAGATGCTCAACATGCTCTCCATCCGGGCGCGTGTGGGGCAACCTGAGCCGGTCGACTCCGACGCCACGATCTACCGCATCGATCTGCGTGATTTCGACTGGGATCGCGCGATCGAGGTGAACGGCCGCAACTTCGACGACGTGTGGGAGGCGATCGCCGAGAACAACCCGTACGCCGTGGAGTTCGTGGGCGACGATGCCGACGACGCCAAGGACGACGCGGAGACCGCCTTCCCGGTGATGTTCGCGGACCAGATGCTGGACGTGGCCGTGCTCGGCAACCTGTACTACGCCATCATCGGCGTGGACGTGGACCAGCCGCTCTCCGACTTCATCGCGGACGACCTGGGCATCGACGTGCAGCAGAACCTGGACGACGAGGACGTGGTGCGCGCCGGTACCACGCGCTCACGCATCTCCCGGCAGGACCGCGTGGTCGAGCGGCACGACATCGAGGTGCGCAACGGCGTGCTCTGGCAGAGCTTTGACTTCGACGATCAGGCCAACGAGAGCATCTTCGAGGATCCCTTCGGCTTCGCCGCTGGCGGTACCGAGGTCATCTTCACGCTGCCGAACGGCATGCTCGGTTACATCATCGCCGACGAAGACGACAACATCGTGGAGGACTCGGACATTCTGCTCGACACCAACCAGAACAACTTCCGCGCCGTCACCGCCGTGTCGTGCTCCAACTGCCACGCCTCCGGCTTCATCCCGGTCGTGGACGAGGTGAAGGACATCTCTCTGCGCAACGCTCGCTCCATCGGCTTGAACCGGGACGAGATCGAGCAGCTGGAGGCCATCTATGTCTCGCCCCAGCAGTTCGCCCGCCAGGTGCAGGAGGACACCAGCAACTTCTACCAGCGCGCGCTGCAGGCCGCGGATCTGCCCATCCAGGGCGGGGACCCGGTCTCGGCCACGTTCCTGCGCTTCGACGCGGATGTGGAGCTGAGCGACGCCGCGGGTGACCTGGGCGTGCTGCCGGAAGAGCTGGAGGACACGCTGGGTCTGCTGGATCCCGTGCTGTCCGTCCTGCGCCGGGGCACCCTGGACCGCGACGACTTCACGCAGGTCTACATTGCCAGCCTGTGCGTGCTCTCGAGCCCGCTCGAGAACCGCCCCGATGACAACATCTGCGACGACGCGCTGCGGGCGCTAGACTGACCGCGGCCGCACTGCTCGCCACCGCGTGCCGAGGAGGCGCGCGGTGGCCGGGCAGCGACTCGACGACTTCGAACGCACCCGCGCACGGACGAAGGGCGAGAAGGGTCGCAGCACACGTCCCTTTCGGGGCTGCGTGTTGGCTTGCTCATGGCCGCTGCTGTGCACGACGACTCGTCGTCGCCATTCGTCCGCGCGCCCTCCCGAGCGCGTGAAGAGAATCTAGCTAACCACTGTACTCATGTACAGTAAAATATGCCGCCGCCCCGCCAGCGAGCTCAGCCGCGCCCGGCCCTGGCCGCGCGCAGCAGGATGGCGATGTCCTCCTCGAATACGGGCGAGAGGCGCTGCAGCTCCTCGGGGGTGAACCAGCCCAGCTCCGAGTGCTCGTCGTTGGCCAGGCGCGCGGGCGCATCGTCCAGCGGCTCCGCCCGCCACCAGTGCATCAGCGCGCTGCCGTCGTGGGTATCGCAGCGGTCCACGCACTCCAGTGCCACCACCCGCAGGGCGGTCTCCTCCAGCACCTCGCGCACCACCGCCGCCGCCTGCTCCTCGCCCGGCTCCACGTGCCCGCTGATCGGGCACCAGTAGCCGGGAGCCTTGAGCTTGTGCGGGCTGCGCTTGCCGAGCAAAAAGCGACCGCCTCGCTCCAGGATCACGGCCACGACGTCGATCTTGTTTCCTGCCACCTGCGCAACATAGGGCAGCACGCGCGCCAGCGGCGCCGGTTTGCCGTGCCGCGGGGCCCGAGCGGGCGCTGCGCTGAGCGAGAGCCGCTCAGAGCTCGGCGGGCAAGCCGCGCGCCACCAGGCGTGCCGTCAACCGCAGCGAGCGCATGTCCACCGTGGCGCTGCACAGCACGCACAGGTAGCCGCGCATGAACTCGCGCACCCAGAGCTTGCCCTCACCGAAGTCGAACACCCCGTCGCGTGGGGCGATGCCGTTGGCCGAGCTGCACTGCAGCACCCTCGCCACGCGGCTGGCGGTCAGCGCCAGATCTGCGCCGGCCAGCTCGGCGGGCATGGACCGCAGCAGCAGCTCCCCACCGGGAGCGACCACGAAGCTGCCGAGCACGCCGCCCACGTCCTCCAGAATCCCGAGCAGCCGCTGCGCGATCATCGCAGACCTCGCTGGCGCAGCACGTTGGCCATGGACCGCGCTGGGCCCGCTACCCCGACGACGATGCTGCTGCCGGCGCTGCTGCCGGCAATGCTGACGGAGAAGACCGCCGCCTGCCCTTGCAGGCACACGCCCCGGCAGAGCTCGAAGCCCAGCCCCCGCGCGATCAGGTGTGAGGCGCGGTGCACGAACTCGGTCGCATCCGGCAGCCAGGCGTGCGGGCCGCTGTGGCGCAGGCGCTCGCCGTGAAACGAGAGCTGCGCGGTGCTGACCAGCGCCTCTGGTGCAGCGCGCTCCGCCGGCTTGCGCGGATCTGCCTCCAGACAGCGCCAGGCGCGCGCGCGGCGCAGCTTCAGGCTGGGGCGCTGGCCCGCGCTGGCGGGGCCACTGGCTTCAGGCAGTACCGCCTTGCGCACGACACCGGTGCGCGGCTCTTCACTGCTGCGGGCGGAGCTGGCCGGCAGCGCTCCAGCACTCGCGGAGCCGCGGGAGCGGGAGATGGCAGGTGCAGCAGCGGGCCTGCCCGGGCGTGGGGGGAGAACGGGTCTAGTCACTTCACCTGATCCTTGGCAGGGGTAGGCGCTGCAGCCAGAGCTGCTAGCTACGCGCCAGTGCACGACAGCTGGTGATGCGTGTTGCTCTGCGCGAGCCGTGCATCACCTGCTACCCGCAGCGGCGACAGCGACCCTTGTAACACGCAGCGCAACGCGCACCAACACTGCGCACGCTGCGGGAAACGTTTGCAGGTGCGAGCGCTCTATGTTGCACCGCCTGTTGCACCAAAGCAGCCCTGCGCGTTGCACCGCCGCGCGGATATTCAGCCGGGAGTACGCGCCAGGTAGGACACGGTGGGCTGCACGGCACCGATGAGGCATGCACCGCTAGCGAGCAGTGTTCGCGTTTGGCTCAGCCCTGGCGCGCAGTCATCTCGAGCAGCCGCACTCGAGCAGCCGCACTCGAGCAATCACTCGAATGCCGCGCTGCTCACTTCACGCTGGAGTTGACCAGTGAGCTCAGCATCGCCGGATCGAAGGGCTTCTCCAGCCAGCGATTCGGCACCTCGTCCAGGAAGCGGCGCGCGCGTGGCGTGAACGCTCCCCCCGTCAAGAACACGACGGCGCTGGCCTGCTCGGGCGCGAAATCACACAGTGCCTGATAGAAGTCGATGCCGCTCATCTCCGGCATCATCAGGTCGCACAAGATCACGTCGAAGCGCTGCCCGGCGCGCACCAGCTCCAGCGCCTCGGCGGAGCGCTCCAGACCGATGACCTCGTGATCGGAAGCCAGCGAGCGGCTGACGACCTTGGCGACCAGCGGCTCGTCGTCGACCACCAGGATGCGGCCACGGCGACGAGGCGTGCTGCTGGCGGGGGCCGAACGCGCAGCGACGGAGATCGGCTCGCTGGCAAAGGGCAGCGCGATGCGGAACTTGGTGCCCTTGCCCACCTTGCTGTCCACGCTGATCTCGCCGCCAAAGCTGGTCACGATGCGGTGGCAGATGGACAGGCCGAGGCCAGTGCCCACTCCGACCGGCTTGGTCGTGACGAAGGGTGTGAACAGCCGCTTCATTACGTCGGGCGGGATTCCGGAGCCGGTGTCGGCCACCTCGATCACCACCCGCTCCTTGTCGACCGCAGTGGTGATGCGGATCTCGTTGGTGGCCGCGCGATCCTCCGTCATGGCCTGCGCAGCGTTCATGATCAGATTGAGAAAGACCTGCCCCAGCCGCGCCTCGCTGGCCTCCACCGGCGGGACGCCGGCATACTGCTTGACCAGCCGCGCCCGGTGGCGAATCTCGTTCCACGCCATGCGCAGGGTGGACTCCATGACGTGCTCCACGTCCACCGGCCCGGGCTGCTCGTCTTCACCCCGGGAGAACACGCGCAGGTCGCGCACGATCTTGCGGACCCGGTCCGCAGCGTCGCGCGCGTCCACCAGCTCTTCACGGATACGCAGCAGGTTGACCAGCTCGCCGTGATCATCGAGCAGGTCCGCCAGATCGCGCATGGCCAGATCCAGGTTGCCGATGATCGCGGCCAGCGGGTTGTTGATCTCGTGCGCCACGCCAGCCGACAGCGTGCCCACCGCCACCATGCGGTCGGCCACCAGCAGCTGCGCCTCCACCTTCTTGCGCTCGGTCACGTCGCGCATGATGCCGGCAAAGTGCACGCGCCCCTGTGAGGTCCAGGTGCCCAGCGAGAGGTCGATGGGGAACTCGCTGCCGTCGCGCCGACGCCCCATCACCTCGACCGTGCGCCCCACCATCTTGGCGATGCCGGTGGTGACGTATTGTGCCAGCCCGTGCACGTGCGCCTGGTGAAAGCGCTCCGGCATCAGATCCAGCAGTGTTTTGCCGACCAGCTCGTCCTCCGAGTAGCCGAACATCTGCTCTGCGGCGGGGTTGGCATATTCGACCCTGCCCTCCTCATCCGCGGCCACCACTCCCTCGGTGGCCGTCTCCATGATCGCGCGAAAGCGCGCCTCGCTGGCCCCACGCTCGCGCTCTGCGTCGCGCTGCCGGCGCCGGATCTGGCACTCGCGCAGCTCGCGCTCGATGGCGGGCGCCAGGCGTGCCAGGCGGCTCTTGGGCATGAAATCGTACGCGCCGGCCTTCAGCGCGTGTACGGCGATGTCCTCGCCGATGGTACCGGAGATGATAATCAGCGGGATATCGAGGTTGCTGCCCTTCAGCACCTCGATCGCAGCGATGGCGCTGAAGGTGGGCAGCGAGTAGTCGGAGAGCACGATATCCCAGCCGCCCTCCTCCAGCGCGGCCCGCATATCCTCCGCGGTCTCGACGCGGCGATATACTACGTCGTACCCCCCGCGGCGCAGCTCTAGTAACAAGAGCTCGGCGTCAATTTCCGAATCTTCGACGATCAGAGCGTGGAGACGTTTCGCCATCAACTCATTTCATAAAAACACGGGGCCGGGGAAGCGGCGCAAGCAAAAAAGCGACCTAAATCAGCTGAAATGCTCGCCGATCGTGAAATAAAAGGTGGCCCCGCGATCGACATCGGCCTCAGCCCAGACACGCCCACCGTGACGGTTCACGATCCGCTGCACGGTGGCCAGCCCCACGCCGTTGCCCGCAAATTCGCGACGCGAGTGCAGTGTCTGAAACACTGAAAACAGCTTGCCCGAATGGGCCATGTCAAAGCCGGTTCCGTTGTCTCTGACGAAGTACACCTTTGTGCCGCGCTCCGAGTTCTCCCCCACCACAATCTGAGCGTCCTGCCGGCGGCGCGTGAACTTCCACGAGTTGCCCAGCAGGTTCTGCAGCACCGCGCCGAACAGCCGCGGATCGCCCTTTGCCTTGAGCCCGGGCTGAATTTGGAAGGACACGTGCCGATCCGGCTCCATCTGGCGCAGCTGGTCCGCCACGTTCCGGGCCAGCTCTGTCAAATCCACCGCATCCTTGCGCAGCTCGCTGCGTGAAAGCTGTGACATGGCCAGCAGCGAGTCTATCAGGGTGGCCATGCGCTGGGCAGACTGCCGCACGTTGGCCAGGTGGGACTTGCCCGCCTCCCCCAGCGCCTCCCCACAGTCCTCCAGCAGGGCCTGGCTGAAGCCATCGATGCTGCGCAGCGGGGCCAGCAGATCGTCTGCGAGCGCGTTGCTCAGCGAGTCGAGCTGGCGATGCGCGGACTGGCTGACGTCCTCCGCGAAGGACAGCGCCTCCTCTGCTCTCCGCTCACTGGTGATGTCGGTAGCCACGCTGCACACCGCATAGATCGTGGGCCGCTCCCCCCCCTCGCCCGCCTCGCTGTCGTCCTCCACTGCTTGCCCCGGCGTATCCGACAGCCCGGCCCCCGCTTCTGGCGAGGCCCCCGCCTCGGCAGCTGGCGCTCGCTTGCTCGAGGCAGGCCCGTTCTGAAAAAGTGGACCGGGAGGCGGGAACTGGCTGCCCGAGAACAGGCTGCCAGGGAACAAGCTGCCGGGCCCCAGAGCGGCGTCACGGATCAACGGCAGATCCAGGGTGCGATAGATGCGGGGACCGTTCGGGCCCTGGAAGATCTTCTCCGAGGTGACCGGCTCGCCCGATTGCAGCACCGCCAGCTCGCCTTGCAGCAGCAAGTCTGCGTTGGGACCGCTCACGACCTCGTGGATTGTCTTGCCCAGCACCCTGTCGTCCGTCACGCCGAACAGCTCCTCGAAGGGGCCGTTGACGAACAGAAAGCGCCCGTCCGCGTCACGCAGGTAGACCATGGCCCCGGTGGCGTCGAGCACGTCACGCAGCTGGGCGCGGGTGCGGCCGAGCTCGTTATTCTGGCGACTGAAGCCATCACTCAGGCCCAGCAGGCGCGCGCTGGCGCGATGACTGCGCAGGATCATCTCGAACGCGGACAGCCCCTCGCAGAAGAACTGCTCGCCTCGGGTCAGCAGCTCCTCCACGTCGCTGTGGGGAGCGGCGCTCAGGCGGCGCAAGGCAGCGTGGTGCAGCTCCGCAAACTGCAGCAAGCTCATGCCCTCCTGCGCGGCACGGCGCCCGAGCTCATACGCCTGCTCCAGCGCAAACTCGCCGGCGCTGATCAGAAAATCCTCCAGCGCGGCGGTGTAATCTTTGACGGCGGGACAGCGCATCGAGTCCGTCATGAGCGTGCCCTCCGCGCTGCCAGCCGCTCGCCGCTCCTGACCACGGCTGTCATCTCCCTAGACAACGTCGAGTCGCGCAACTGAGCCAACACCATGTCGCTGACGTCGCAAATGACCCCATCGCCGTCACATGCTCTCACTGCTTCGCGCATTGCTTCCCCCGTGCTCCATCGCCCAGCCGTGCCGGGCCGCCCTCGCTCCCGAACGTCCAGAGCTAGCATTTCTGGGCGACCAAATACAGGCAAGCCCAACTGCTTGGAGCAGCAGTCAGCGTGTCAGCGGCGTGTCAGCATCCAGCCTCGCGCCGCGCGCGGCTCGCTCGTCGTGCAGCTCGCTCATGGTGCGGCTCGCACCGGCGGCACGTCATCGCGCTCGCGCTTTTTCTCCGAGGCGGGCTCGCTCCCGCTGTTTTTCAGCGTTGCCGGCTGGCATTCGCCGCGGCTTTCTTGCCGCCACTGCTGCCCGGTGTGGCACGGCTCCTCAGCTCGAGACACGCGCCACTCCAACCACCCGAGCTGCAGCCGGAGCGCCTGAGCTGCGCTCGACGGTGACAGCGAGCACCGAGAGTAAGCGCAGGTGGGACAGCGACGGTGCGGTTGAGCCGAGACCGCGCGCCCGCGCGGAACTGCCACGCAGCAGCGACGGAGAAGCCATGATGACGCAACGGAGCCGCTCACAGTCGAGCGGCTCGTCGCGCCCTTCGCTGGCGCTCGCCCAGCCGAGCTTCAAGCTGCTCGCCAGCAGGCCGCGGATCACCTCGTCGCTGAACAGCTCCATCCCGCAGTTGCTGTGGTGGATCACGAAGCGCTCGCGGGTGCCCAGCAGCTCATTCTCCTCGGCCCGCTGGTAGCGGGCGCTGCTCGGCCGCCGCCAACCCGGCGCGCACTCCAGTATAGTGTATCATTGTCTATCTTGACAGACACCAGCCACATGAATAGCGTGCCGGATGCCCGGGCCTGAAGGCTCGCGGGCAAACTGGAGGTAGGAGTGCTGGTCGCAATCATCGGGGGCCAAGCCAAGGACGAGGAGCACCTGGCCCGCATCGCCGCGTCCGCGGGTCATCAGCTGGAGTTCTACCGGACCGAAGCACCGGGCAATGACGTCCGGCCCCGCGCGCTGGTGTTCGAGGCGCTGGATCGCGCCGACCTGGCCGTGGGCGCGCTGCGCGCCGTGCGTCAGGACCCGTATTTCGACGCGGTGGGCGCGCTGCTCGCGCTGAGCGAGGCGCCCGCCGGCGGCAGTGAGCTGCCGGGGGAGTTCGACGACTTCGTGTTCCATCCGTACACGCGGCAGGAGCTGCAGCTGCGCGTACGCGCGCTGGCGCGCCGCCGCCCGGGCGCCGGCGGCAGTGACGGCACGCAGCTGGAGGGCGTCGCCGTCGAGGAGGCCAGCCGCACGCTGCACCTGGAGGGGCGGGTCGTGCAGCTCACGGCGCGCGAGTTCGCGCTCTTTCAGCACCTGTGCGAGTGGCGAGGCAAGGTGCTCTCGCGCGAGCACCTGCTGACCCGCGTGTGGGGCAGCCGCTACTCGGGCGGCCGCCGCACGGTGGACATCCACGTGCGGCGCCTGCGGGCCAAGCTGGGCAGCTCGCTACCGCTGGAGACGGTGCGCGGCGTCGGCTACCGGCTGCTGCCGCCCGCCGAGAGCCAGCCGATCTCCAGCGCCGTGCGCGAGCCCACGCTCAGCTCCTCCAGCTGAGCCGGCGGTACCTCCACCCCGGGCTCGATCACCCGCCCGCGCGCCATCACCTCGGTGCGGCGCTGCGGGTAGCGCGGCGTGAGCGCCGGGTCACCGAGCCCGTCGGGCAGCAACGCCCGGCCGTCGGGGCCGTAGCGGTCGGCCGCGCCAAGCAGGTGAAACAGCTCGTGCGCCACCACGAACAGCCCGAAGTCGGCGCTATCCTCGCGCAGCTCCAGGCTGGTCACCGCGATCCGCCCGCCGTCTTCGCCCAGGCCCTCCACCAGCGAGCGCCGCTGGCTGCGGGGGGTAGACAGGCGCACGTAGATCTTGCCGTCGAAGTCATCGCTGGTGAGCCCCGCCGCGCGATCGTTGTCGCGGGCAAAGGCGCCGAGCGCCAGCGAGAGCGAGAGCGACTGCCAGAGCGAGGGCTCGGCGACGGGGACTGGCACCGCGCTGACCTCGGGCACGGGCCCAAACTGCTGGAAGACGATCGGGCGAAAGTCGCCCCCGTAGCGTGCGAACTCGCGCTCCAGCACCCCCTCCAGATGCTCCACGCGCTCCCGCAAGCGCGCGAGCGCGTCCGGCTCCACCTCACCCACCTGCAGCAAGACCAGCGCCACCGAGAGCGGGCGCTGCCACTCGCGCCGCGCGCTGCGGCGCGCGCGATCGAGCGCGGCATACACGAGCAGGCCCGCGAGCACCAGCGAGAGCACGCTGACCCTCACGTAGTAGAAACGCCTGCTCACCAGGGAGTCTGGATCAGCGCCGGGAGCTCCGCCATGTCGTGAAACACCCGTGCCCCGGCCGCTGCAAGACGCTCCGCGTCCTCATCTGCGGCATAACCAAACACCCGCATGCCCGCCGCCACCGCTGCCCTCACCCCGCTGGGCGAGTCTTCAATCACGGTGCACCGCTCCGGGGCGGCGCCCAGGCTGGCCGCGGCGTGCAGGAAAAGGTCAGGCGCCGGCTTGGGCCGAGCCACCATCGCGGAGCAGAATACGCGGCCCTGAAAGTAGCGCTCCAGATCGCACAGCCCGAGTGAGATGCGCACCCGCGGCAGCGGCGACTGCGATGCCACGCACAGCGGCGTGCCGGCCGCAACCAGCTGCTCCAGCACGGCGCGCACGCCGCGCACCTCGCGCAGCTCGGCGCGAAACAGGTTCGCCGTCTCCATTGCCCAGACGTACATCCAGTCCGCGGGCAGCTGCCCCGCCAGGCGCTGCTCCAGGGTGCGCGCCATGTCGAGGAAGGTGCAGCCCTTGAACTCGCTGCGCAGCTGCTCGGGCGTGCGCGGATAGCCCCAGCCGGTGAGCAGCTCGGCCTCGATGCGCGTCACCAGCCGTTCGCTGTCGACCAGCACCCCATCGCAGTCAAAAATGATGGACAC
Organism: Polyangiaceae bacterium; assembly: GCA_025937895.1. Taxonomy (GTDB): domain Bacteria; phylum Myxococcota_A; class Polyangia; order Polyangiales; family Polyangiaceae; genus SZUA-265. The sequence goes on from JAICQL010000011.1 coordinate 65,308, forward strand.
GCTCGCCGGCATACCAGGGGGCGCACGTCCAGCACAGCCAGGCGCGGCGGCAGGTTGCCAGCACGGCAGGCGGCGCGCTAAGGCTGGGACGTGACGGACGAGATCATCGACCTGTTCAGTGACACGGCCACGCAGCCCACGCGCGCGATGCGCGAGGCCATGCTGGCGGCGCCGCTCGGTGACGAGCAACGGCGCAGCGATCCCACGGTCCAGCGCCTGGAGGAGCGGATCGCCGCGCTGCTGGGCAAGGAGCGCGCGGTGCTGGTGCCCTCGGCCACCATGGCCAACCAGATCGCCATCGCGCTGCACTGCAGTCCCGGCGATGAGGTGCTGTGTCACCGCAGCGCGCACGTGCTCAACGCCGAAGGTGGCGGGCTGGCTGCCAACGCCGGCGTGCAGGTGCTGCCGCTGGCAGGCGAGCGGGGCATCTTCGATGGAGACACGGTGCGCGCGGCGCTGCGCATCGATGATCCGCACCAGCCCATCAGCAGGGCGGTGGTGGTGGAGAACACCAGCAACGGCGGGGGCGGCAGCGTCTGGCCGGATGCCGCGTTTCAGAGCGTGGTGGCGGTGTGTCGCGAGCGCGGCCTGATCCTGCACATCGACGGCGCGCGGCTGTTCAACGCGGCGGTGGCGCGCGGGGTGTCACCTGCGCACTGGGCCCAGCACGGCCAGAGCGTGCAGGTCTGTTTCTCGAAGGGGCTGGGCTGCGCCTTCGGGGCGGTGCTGGCGCTGGACGCCGAGCTCGAACCGCGTGCGCGCCGCATCAAGCAGCGCCTGGGCGGTGCGCTGCGGCAGGCGGGCATCGTGGCGGCCGGAATGCTGTACGCGCTCGACCATCACGTGCAGCGCCTGGCGGAGGATCACCAGCGCGCGGCGCGCCTGGCCGCGGCGCTGGCAGAGCTGCCGGGGCTGGAGGTCTCGCCGAGCGACACCAACATCGTGTTCCTGCGCTACCTGCGCGGCACCGCAGCCGAGCTGGCACAGCGGCTGCGCGAGCGCGGGGTGCTGGTCTCCCAGGGGGGAGGCCGGCTGCGCGCCTGTACGCACCTGGGCATCACCGATCAGGGGCTGGAGCGCGCCATCCAGGTCTTTGCGCAGGTTCTCTGCGGCGAATCGGCCCTGTAGCCAGCCTCCGATCGCGGCCAGAACTGGCGAAAATCGTGCCAGGGTTGTTCAATTTCGCAAAATGCGGTAACCAGCCGCCGGCCTTTGGCCGCGAGGAGAGTGAATGGCGCGCGTCACCGTTGAAGACTGCCTGGAACATGAAGAGAACCGTTTTGCCCTGGTGCTGCTGGCGGCCAACCGCACCCGGCAGCTGATGAAGGGCAACCAGCCCCTGGTGCGCGGTAACAACAAGTCCGCCGTGATGAGCCTGCGCGAGATCGCCGACGGCAAGGTTCGCTTCCACCGCGAGAGCATCGAGGTGGTCAAGGAGTGGCTGGACGAGCGCGGGGTCGAAGCGCGCTAGCGCGCTGACCGTCGGGGGGGACAGAGAGTTTGGTGGGGATGCCGGGGCGGAGCTCGCTCTCGGCATCGCTGCGTTCAGAGGTCGCTGCGTTCGCAGGTCGCTGCGTTCGCAGGTCGCTGCGCGCCAGCTCCGACATCGCTGACGGCTCCAGCTGCACAAAACGTCCGCGGCCGCCTCTCGGCGGCCGCTTTCGTTTTCAGGCCCCGCTCGCGCCTTCGTGCTCAGGCCGTTCGAGCGAGCCTGCGCCTCAGGCCCGCGCTCACCACTCCACCTTCATGCGCACGCCTGCCGTGCGCGGAGGGTTGAAGAAACGCAGGTTCAGGTCGGCGTTGGCGATGATGCTGGTCGAATAGGCGATGTTCGTCACGTTGTTGATGAAGCCGTTGATGCTGATGCGCCCGTCCGGATGCGTCCAGCCTGCGCCCACATCCAGGCGGGTGTATGCCGGCACCACGTCGGTCAGGCGCTGCGCCATGCCCGGGTACTGCAGCAGGTTGTACGCCGTCTGCACCCAGTTCGCCGCCTGCTCCTCCGCAGGCTCCAGCGCCTGGCCATCTCCATTGTAGACGCTCATGTAGTGCTTGGTCCTGGTCTGCCCCTGCACCACCCAGTTGAACGAGCCCGCCGACGTGTAGATCAGCTGCGACAGGGCAAAGTTCAGGGTGGCCGCGGAGACGCGCGGCAGCCAGTGCCCACCGATGTCGACGTTGTAGTTCTGGTTCGGGTCCGTGCTGATGCGGGTGTCCTTGACGATGGTGTCATCCGCGAACTTCGCGTCCATCAAGAGCAGGTGCGCCTCGGCCTCCAGCCCCAGCGGCAGCCGGTACGTCACGTCCAGATCCAGGCCGTAGATGGGCGTGGCGCTGGGCGCGTTCTGACGCACGGCGGTGTTGGGGGCCGCCTGCATCGTGTTCTCGTCCATCACCTCCTCGGCGGGCCCGCCCACGCCGGCGATGGTCTGGAACACCATGTCGTTGTAGCGGTAGATGAACGCCGAGCCGTTCACCCGCAGATCCCGATTGAAGAAGGTGTTCTTGCTGCCGAGCTCGAAGGCCAGCACGCTCTCCGGCTTGTAGTCGGAGTTGTACAGCTCGTTCGGCATCGCGCCGGGAGCCGTATCGTTGAAGCCGCCTGCCTTGTGACCGGTGGTGACGGTGAAGTACAGCAGGTTGTCCTTCGTCAGGTCGTATTCAACACCACCACGCCAATCGAGATAGTCCGCAGTGTTGCGGTTATCCTGCGGCACCCAGTTGACGATGTTGGGGTTCAGGAACTGGCGCACACCGGCGCTGCAGCGCATGCCCGGGCCTTCCGGGTTCGGGATCACGCGAGGTTGCTGCGCCTCGCCCGGCGCGGCCGCTGGAGGATCATTGCACAGGCTCTGCGGCAGCGTGTCACGAGAGCCAAAGCTCTCGATGCCGTCGAGGAAGAAGTTGACCCGCTCCTCGATGCTCAGCACCCCGTCGGGGCCCGCGTCCGGCGCGTAGTTACGGCGGTCCAGGCCCTCGTATTGAAAGCCGGGGGTGCCGAAGCGATTCTGACCGCCGCCCGGGAAGTTCTGCCAGAGCGCCCACAGGCCATTTTCGCGCGACTTCTTCTCGTAGGTCACGCGCACGCCGCCCAGCACGCGCAGGCTGTCCAGCACGTCGAACGTCGCGTCCAGGTAGCCGGCGATCGAGCTGCCCTTCACGTCGGGCATGTTGAACTCACCGCCGCCGAAGTTGGTGGCGGGGTCCGACACCTGGCCCAAGAAGACCTGCTGATCCTCGTTGAAGTAAAAGGCGCCCGCCGTCCAGCGCAGCCGCGAGTCATCCGGGGCGAAGGCGCGCAGCTCACCGATGAATGATTGCGAGCGCGAGTCCCAGAAGCCGTTCGTATAGGTGTCCTGCAAGCAGGCGTTGTTCGGCACGTTGCAGGGGGCGCCGGCAAAGTTGTAACCGGGGATGACAGCGCCCGCGTTGGCGCCGTTCCACTGCTCGTATTGCAGGCGGCGATAGCTGCTCTGCGCCTGCAGGATGACGGGCCCCGCGTCGAAGTTGACCTCGGCGCGATAGCCTTCATGCCACATGGACACGCTCGGGTGCATGCCGCGGTAGTAGACGCGCCGCGGGTTGTCGACCTCGTCGACAGCGAACGGAATGCCCACCGGGTTCAGCGGATCACTGCGGTCCGCCGCCGAGAGCGGCCCCTGGAAGTTGGCGCCCAGGTAGCCCGTGCCGCCCTCGAACGTGTAGTCGTAGCCGAGCAGGATGTAGAAGCGCTGGGTGGGCTGATACAGGAGCTGTGCGCGCACCGCCCAGGAGTCCGCGTCCTCCGCAGGGCGAATGTCGTACAGCGGCCCCGCGTTCTCCCAGTACGGATCGTGCACCTCGGAGAAGGCCGCGACACGAAACGCCACGTGGCTGCCGAGCGGCAGGTTCACCATGCCCTGGTAGCGCCGCTGCGCGAAGGTACCGAACGTGGCCTCGGCGTCGGCGCCGAACTCCTCCAGCTTCGGCCGCTTCGACACGATGTTGACGGCGCCGCCCATGGCGTTGCGGCCACGCACCGTACCCTGAGGACCGCTGTTCACCTCCACCCGCTCGATGTCGAAGAACATCGAGCCCACGCCGCGCGGGCGCGGGATGTACACGCCATCGACGTGCAAGGCCACGGCCGGATCGCCCAGCTCGGTGTTGTTGTCGGAGCCGACGCCGCGGATGAAGACCTCGGTGTTGCCCTCCTGAACGCCGATCTGCAGACCCGGCACCAGCGCGGCCATCTCGCGCGCGTTGGTGATGCCCACCGATGCCAGCTTGGTCTCGGTGAAGGCCGCGGCCACGCCCGAGTAGTCCTGCAGGTCCTTCTTGCGGCGATCGACCGTGACCACCACCTCGTCGAGGCGGCCGCCGCCGGGCTCGTCCACCTCCAGCGAGCCGGGATCGAGCGAGTCCACCTCGAGGTCACCCGGATCGCCCGCGGCGGGATCCATGGGCGCGTCCGCAGGCGCGGGATCTGCCGGAGCAGGCGCGGGATCGGCGGGCGCGGGATCGGCGGGCGCCGGCTCGGCAGGCGCCGGATCTTGAGCGAAGGCGAGCGCGGATACGAGGGAACAGCCTACAAAGCCAAGTACGGAGTGGAAACGTGCGCTCTTCTCGGTTGCAACCATCTGGGGTCGTGCCTCGTATCGGGGGTTTCGTGGTACTCGAGCCTTGGGTGTAGCCGCCGAGGGCTACAGCGTGGCGCTGCGACTGCTCGAGCTGGGCATCATCGCCCTCGGCATCATCGCCCTTGGCATCATCGCCTTCGGGACGAGCGCGCCCGCATCAGCCGTCAGGATCAGCACATCTGGACGACACCTGACGATCGCTGCGGGCGCGGCGCGCACGGCCCGCAGGGTCACCGAACGTTGTGCATCCGTCAAGCTCTGCCGCCGCAGGTTTTCGCTACCAGCGTCCGCCGGTCTCACGTGGCCCAGCGTGGTCGAGGCTCGAGCCGCCGCACGGATGAGGCTGCAGCCCTGCAGCGCCAGCGGCGCGGCGAGTCACAGCCAGGGCTGACCTGATTCCGCGGCCCGGAACCGCTTCCGCAACGCACGGCGGCGGAGCCCGCGCGCCGCTGCCTGGCTCCGTGCACTGCCGCCTTGACGCCGGCTACCGTTCCGGAAACTCTCGCGCCCCAGCAGCAGGAGGACACAGGTGAAGGTTCTTTACATCGGGGGCACCGGCGAGATCTCGTACTCCTGCGTGCTCGAGAGCCTCGAGCTCGGTCATGACGTGAGCGTGTTCAATCGCGGCCAAACGGAGCAGCTGCTGCCCCCTTCCGTCCAGCAGATCGCGGGCGATCTGGCGGATGACGCTAGCTACGCGCGCCTCGGGGAGCAGCGCTTCGACGTCGTGTGTCAGTTCTATGCCTTCGATCTCGCGCGCGTGGAGAAAGACGTGCAGGCCTTCGGCGGCCGCACGGGGCAATACGTGTTCATCTCCACCGCCTCGGCATACGCCAAGCCCATCGATCGCTTCGAGCGCATCAGCGAGCGCACCCCGCTCGACAACCCGTTCTGGGAATACAGCCAGAAAAAGCTCGCGATGGAGCGGCGTCTGCTCGCGGCCCACGCCGCGGGGCAGCTGCCCGTCACCATCGTGCGCCCCAGCCACACGTATCGCCGGCGCATGCCCAGCGCGCTGGGCAGCGGGGACTGGACAGCCCGGCGCATGCGTGAAGGCCTGCCCATCATCATCCATGGCGACGGCACCAGCCTGTGGACGCTCACCCACGCGAGCGACTTCGCGCGCCCCTTCGCGCGCTTGCTCGGCAACCCACGCGCCCTGGGCGAAGCCTTCCACATCACCGGCGAAAACGTGCACACCTGGGACGAGATCTCGACCCAGATGGCGCGCGCGCTGGGCGTTGCCCCCCGGCTCGTCCACGTCACCAGCGACGAGCTCGTGCGCTTCGAGCCCGCGTGGCGGGGCCCGCTCCTGGGCGACAAGTCGCCCTCCACCCTGTTCGACAACGGCAAGGTGCGCGGCGTGGCCGGTGATTTCCCTACCCTGATGTCGATCGAGGAGGGCTTCCGGCTCGCGGCGCGTGAGGTCATCGCCCGGCTGGAGCGCGGCGCCGGCCAGGATCCCGCGCTGGACGCCAAGGTCGAGGCCATCCTGAGCCAGTGCCGCTGAGCAGCCGGGGCCATTTGGCCCGCGTACCGGCATGAAACGCTGCCGGCACCCCGCCTTGGGTGGGCGGCCCCGGCGGCCGTGGGCTAGGCTTTGTGCATCATGACTGCGGGCGGGCAGCCCTCGCTTTTCGACGAGCTCGGCGGAGAGCCGGTTTTGCGCAGCGTCATCCGGACGTTTGTCGATCGCATGTTCTCCGATCCCATGATCGGCTACCTGTTTCGCAACGCCAGCCGAGAGCGGGTTGCCGACAAGGAGTACGAGCTGGCCGCGCAGCACCTGGGCGCCGGCGACGTGGTGTACACGGGCAAGCCGCTCGGCGCCGCGCACGCGCAGCACCGCATCCTCGAGGGGCAGTTCGCGCGGCGCCTGCACATCCTGCGTTGCACCCTGGAAGAGTCCGGCGCACCGCCGCACGTGATCGCTCACTGGCTCGCCTTCACCGAGCGCCTCAGGCCGCTGGTGCTGGGAGACGACTCCTCATGCGCGCCCTGAGCTCCGCGCGCGCGGGGCTGGCCTCCGCGCTGCTCGGGCTCGGGCTGTGCCACTGCGCCCCCAACCACGCCGCGCCCAGCCCGCCCCCGCTGCCGCCCGAGGCGCCCGTCAGCGCCGACAGTGCCCCGTTGCCACCAGCCCCACCCCCACAGGCGCAGGTTCACACCGAGCCCGATCTCGCTGCCCGCAAGCAGGCCATCGCGCGCGGCGACGACACCATCGGGCGCCGCATCGGCGTGTTCCGCAATACCTACTACAACTTCCCGGAAGAGCGCGCCTTCTCCGGCAAGCTGGTGGACGTGTTCGACGCGAGCTGCAAGTCACTCGCCAGGGTGCCGCGCGACTTCCACGACACCCTGTGCATGCAGGGTAGCGGCCTGCTCGGCGACGGGCGCACCTTGAGCTTTGCGCGGCGCAACTGCAAGTGCGCCCGCGTCTGCCCGCGCAGCAAGCAGAAGATCTGCTACGAGGCACTGGCGCCCGAGCTCTTTCCCTGGGGCCGCGGCGCGAGCGGTGAGCCAGTGACCCCGCTGCTCACCGTGGCCGTGGACGTCGAGGTCATCCCGCTCGGCACCCCGCTGTTCATCCCCGAATACGTCGGCTTGCCGCGCGAGCCCGGCAGCGGCAGCGAGCACGACGGCTGCTTTCTCGCGCAGGATCGCGGCATCAAGATCCGGGGTCAGCACATCGACGTGTTCACCGGTGCGCCCTCGCTCACCCAGCTGTGGAACCGCCTGGTGCCGAGCAACCGCGGGGTGACCGTGGTCGTGGACAGCCCCTTCTGCCCGCCGCCGGCGGCGAGCCGGGGGCTAGCTGCTCCCGGGTGAACGCTCCGGGAGGAGCGGCGCGAGGGGGCTCGGCGCGCCACGACGACGCGCGACCCTAGAATGTGCCCACTGCGCCGCCAGCGCCGTACGTCACTGGCCGCACTCGTGGCACATTCTGGCGATACACGGCGCCGGGCAGCTGCGAGCCCCCTCCCCAAACCCCCAGCTCACCGGATTGCAGCTCACCGGATTGCAGCTCACCGGATTGCAGCTCACCGGATTGCAGCTCACCTCGGGCAGCGCCGACGCGCTCCCGCTCAGGCGGGTGATGCACTCTGAAACAGCCAGCGCCCCTTGAGGCGGGCGAGCTGGTG
>JAICQL010000146.1 GCA_025937895.1 Polyangiaceae bacterium
CCGAGCTTGAACTCGTCGCGGCTCTTGATCTCCGCGCCGAAGCCCAGGCGTGACTCACCGATGCGGCGCTGGATGATCTCATCCAGGCCCACGAAGGCGCCGCCGCAGATGAACAGGATGTTGGTGGTGTCGACCTGCAGGAAATCCTGCTGCGGGTGCTTGCGACCGCCCTTCGGTGGCACGTTGGCGACCGTGCCCTCGATGATCTTGAGCAGCGCCTGCTGCACGCCTTCACCGGACACGTCGCGCGTGATGGAGGGGTTGTCGCTCTTGCGGCTGATCTTGTCGATCTCGTCGATGTAGACGATGCCGCGCTGCGCCCGCTCGACGTCGTGGTCGGCGTTCTGCAGCAGCTGCACGATGATGTTCTCGACGTCTTCACCCACGTAACCCGCTTCGGTCAGCGTGGTTGCGTCGGCGATGGCGAACGGCACCTTGATGATCTTGGCGAGCGTCTGGGCGAGCAGCGTCTTGCCGCTACCTGTGGGGCCGAGCAGCAGGATGTTGCTCTTGCCGAGCTCCACGTCACCCGACTCGACCTTGGAGTCGATGCGTTTGTAGTGGTTGTAGACGGCGACCGAGAGAATCTTCTTCGCGCGCTCCTGGCCGACTACATACTCGTCGAGCGTCGCGCGAATCTCCGCGGGCTTCGGGATGGGCTCAGAGCCGCCGTGCGGCTCATCCTTCTCCACCTCTTCCGCGATGATGTCGTTGCACAGCGCGATGCACTCGTCACAGATGTAGACGGTGGGACCGGCGATGAGCTTCTTGACCTCCTTCTGCGACTTCCCGCAGAAGGAGCAACACAGATTGCCGTTGGAATCGTCTCGTCGTCGCTCCACGTTTTCGCCCTTATCTGACAGCCAGTCTAGAGCCCTGCACGAATCGTCGCAAGCTACTGCACTCCCTGCCTATTTTGCCGCTGAGTGTAGTAACGGCCATCCGTCCTGGAGACCGTAGCAATTTGATCTGCGGGGTTGAGTTCCCGGACGTGATTCCGGGCGGTTACGCTAGTTCGGCCCCAAAGTGAACAGGTACAGGTAGCAGTGAACGGGCACCAGTAGACATGTAGCAGTGAACCGGTACCCGTGGACATGTAGCAGCTTGCGCTGAAGGGAGTAACGGCCGCCCCGAGCACTACCAATACATGCTCTGGCTGCGCTCCAGAACACGGAAACCTTCTCCGGTTCAGCCTGACACGTTTGCTCCGCCGGGCGGCACCTCTCCGCCGGCTCTGCTGTGGTGAGGCGGCTGCGCTCGGGAAGTGAATTCGGGAGGGCTACGGTCGTAAGGCTCCACTCGCAAGACTAGGGCGAGAAGGCCGCCATGGGGGGAGTAGCGGGGAGTAGCCGGCAGCTGCCGCGCTCGACGCCTCCCGCGAATACCCCCCTCCACCCTGTTCGGCCCCCAAAGGGCATCAAAAGCACGCGCCGCCGGCGGCTGCAGGAGAAGCCACCGGCACCGCGGGAAAGCATCTCAGTACACTATCAGGAACACCCGGGTGCTGGGGCACTCCTCAACACCCGTGACGAATCATTCCTCGTCTTTGGTGTCGCCCTTGGTCTTGCCCTTCGGCTCGTAGATCACGTCGATGAGCCCGTACTCCTTCGCCTGACCAGGGCCCATGTAGAAGTCGCGATCGATGTCGCGCTCGATCTCGCTCCTGGCCTTGCCCGTGGAGTCGACGAGGATCTTGATGATCACGTCCTTCGCGTGACGCACTTCACGCGCCTGAATCTCCACGTCCGTCGCTTGACCGCGCGCGCCACCCAGGGGCTGGTGGATCATGATGCGCGAGTGCGGCAGCGCGTAGCGCCGGCCCTTCTGACCAGCGCCCAGCAGCACGGCGCCCATGCTCGCAGCCTGACCGATGCAGATCGTGCTGACGGGACAGCGCACGTACTGCATCGTGTCGTACATGGCGAGGCCGGCAGAGACCACGCCGCCCGGCGAGTTGATGTAGAGCTGGATGTCCTTGTCGGGATCCTCGCTCTCCAGGAACAGGAACTGCGCGATGATGATGTTCGCGACGTCGTCATCGACCTGGCTGCCCAGGAATACGATGCGGTCCTTCAGCAGACGGCTGAAGATGTCCCAGGTGCGCTCGCCGCGGTGAGTCGTCTCCACCACATGCGGATAGATGACCGAGCTCACGGAGCCGTACAGCACCTGCTGGCTCCGCCCGCCGGCGTCGCGTTCGAACCGTTCTAGCAGCTCGGTTGCCTGCTTCGCTGTTTCCGGTCGTCTAAAATTCACCTGGTTCCTCCACCGAAAAGGTTTCGAGCGCTCGTCGTCGAGCGAGCTTCACTCCTGCTCAATCTGGGCCGCCTCTTCAATGATGTCGAGAACCTTGTTCTCCAGAATCATGCCGACCAGCATTTCTCGCTTCTGTTGCGTGGCGTACTCCGCGCGCACCTTTGCCAGGTTCTTTCCGGTCTGCTCGGCGAGGCCCTTCAGGCCCTCTTCGATGTCCGCTGCGCCGATCTGAATACCCTTCGCCTTGGCGATCTCCGCCATTAGCAAACCGGCCCGCACCTTGATCTCGCTATCCTGGATCAGGTTACGGCGCATCTCGGCAGAAAGCTGCTGGCCCCGGCCCTGCGAGCGAGCCTGGCGCAGGATCTCCTGCTCGGTGACCTGCAGCTGCTGCTGAACCAGGGTAGGCGGGACCTCGATCGGATTGGCCTTGACGAGCTCGGCGACGAGGCGTTGTGCCACAGTGTTGTCCGCGGACTCCTGCAGACGCTTCTCCAGGTCCTCGCTGATCGACTTCTTCAGCGCATCCAGGCTGTCGAACTCGCCAAGATCCTTGGCGAACTCGTCGTCCAGCGCGGGCAGCACGCGTGTCTTCAGATCGCGCAGGGCCAGCTTGAACTGCGCCTTGTTACCGCGCAGCTCGGGGTGCGCCGCATTGGCGGGCACGTCCACCTCTACCTCTGTCTCGTAGGGCGGCCGCTGGCCGAGCAGCGCCTTCTCGATCTCGGGGAGCACGGCGTCGCGCCCGAGCTCCAGATCCAGGTTCTCCGCGCTGGCGTCCTTGATGACCTTGCCATTCACGCTGACGGTGAAGTCGACGGTGGCCACATCACCCCCCTCAGCAAGGTGCCCTTCTTTCGCGGGCTCCAGCACCGAGTTGGCACGCTGCACGGCCTTCAGCTGCTCCTCCACCTGCTCGGGCGAGACGGTCACGCTGGGCCGCTTCACCTTCAGCCCCTCGTACGTGACGCTCCCGATCTTCGGCAGGATCTCGACCCGCGCCTTGTAGCTGAACGGCTCATTCTCGGAGACGGCCTTGGACTCAATGGCCGGCCGACTCACGGTCTGAACCTTCTGCTCGTCGACGGCCTTGGGATAGGTCTCGTCCACCAAGCGCTGGGCTACGTCGGCCGCGACGCGGTCACCGAACATGTGCCGCAGCACGGAGCGCGGAGCCTTGCCCGGGCGAAACCCCCGAACCCTGGCCTGGCGCGAGAGTTGTTGATAGGCCTTCTCGAGCTCCGCGCGAACCCGCTCGGCCTCGATTTGAATGTTGAGCTCCAGCAGCACTGGGCTCAGATGTTGCGCTGATGTCTGCATTGTCCGGTCGGCATCCGTGCCACTAAGCCGCCGGTAGGTCAAGCCGCGCGCGGCCACCCGGAAAATGCACGCGCCTGCTAACGTGCGGCGCGCGCCGAGTGCATGTCCGGGCTCGAGCCGGGGTATGCCTCGCTGTCGTCATCGTCGTCGTCGTCGTGCTCGAGCAACGCGCGTTCAAACGGGTCCTCATCGAAATCGAGCTCGATGCTATTGGGGTCGTTGATGTTGTCGAGCGACCATCCAGCGCGCAGACCCGGCTTGATCTCATCCCGTTGAAACTCGTCGAAGCTACGATACTTGGGCCACATGGCGGTTCTCCTGCGAAGCTGAGGAGCGGCTTCCGGCACCCGCGACTCGGGGTCGAGTCGGCGACCGTCGCGGTCGCGCCCAGCCCTCGCCGGCTGGGGCTTTCGTTTGGGTCGATTTGCAGGGGCGGGGCGAAAACCACTTACACCTACATCTAACGACACATTAGGGCACACCTCATGCACTGCCAAAAAATCGAGCGGTCTGAGCCCAACTTCAATAAAACAACCCTTGAAGGACGACGACGCGAGTGACCTCCACGCGGCAACGCATTCTCGCCATCGCCAACCAAAAAGGTGGGGTGGGCAAGACGACGACGGCGGTCAACCTGGCCGCTAGCCTGGCCGCGGCGGAGCGGCGCACGCTGCTCGTCGACATGGATCCGCAGGCCAATGCCTCCAGCGGGGTGGGCATCGCGCCCGGCTCGGTGGAGCGCACGATCTACGACGCCCTGCTGGGCGAGGCGGCGATCGCCGAGGTCATCCGTCCCACGGCGATCAAGACCTTGAGCGTGGTGCCCTCGAGCCAGCACCTCACGGCAGTGGAATATGAGCTGTTCGACACCGCCGAGCGCGGCACGCACCTGCGTACGGTGCTGGCCGGGCTGGAGCCGGACGCCTACGAGTACATCGTGATCGACTCGCCGCCGTCCCTTGGCGTGCTGACCTTGAACGTGCTGGCGGCGGCGCAGCGCGTGGTGGTGCCCTTGCAGCCCGAGTACTACGCGCTGGAGGGCATCACGTATTTGATGGCGACGATCGACCGGGTGAAGCGTACACTCAACCCCGACCTTACGGTGGAGGGACTAGTCCTGACGATGTGGGATCCGAGAAACCGCCTGGCGCACGAGGTGGCGGGCGAGGTACGGCGGCACTTTCGCGTGTTCGATGCCACGATTCCGCGCAACGTTCGCCTGAGCGAGGCACCCTCGCATGGCTTGCCCGCGCTGCTCTATGACGTGCAGTGCCGTGGCTCGCAGAGCTACATGAGCCTCGCGCGCGAGCTGATCGAGGGTGAAGCATGAGCACGCCCTCGCGTCCGCGCGGCCTGGGGCGCGGCCTGGATGCCCTTCTCCCCATCAATAATCAGCCTCCCGCCACCACCCCGCGCCCGGGACCCGTCTCGGAGACGGTGCCGGTTGCGGTGGCGGTGCCCGCGGTGCCGGCCAAGCCGCTCACCCTCTTTCTCTGTCCGCTGGAGAAGATCGTTCCCTGCCGCACGCAGCCGCGCCAGAACTTCGACGCGGCGGCGCTGGACGAGCTGACGGCCTCGATTCAGTCGCACGGAGTGCTGGAGCCGCTGGTGGTGCGGCGCCTGCCTGGCGAGGAGCGCTTCGAGATCGTCGCGGGCGAGCGCCGCTGGCGCGCGGCGCAGCGCGCAGGCCTGCGCGAGGTGCCCGTCCACGTCCGGGACGTGAGCGAGCGCAACGCCTTCGAGCTGGCGCTGGTGGAGAACGTACAGCGCGAGGATCTCAACCCGATCGAGTTCGCCGAGGCCATCGACCGGCTGATCTCCGAGCACGCCTACACGCAGGAGAGCCTGGCCGCGCTCCTGAACAAGGATCGCTCCACGATCGCCAACGCGCTGCGCCTGCTCAAGCTGCCCAAGAAGGTGCGCGCGATGGTCGTGGCGGGCCAGCTCAGCGAGGGCCACGCGCGGGCGCTGCTCGGCGCTCCAGACGATGCGAACATCGAGCAACTCGCCGACAAGGTGCTCCAGCGCAAGCTGAGCGTGCGCGAGATCGAGGCGCTGGTGCGCGCGCTGAAGGCCAAGAAGAGCGCAGACGACGGCAAGAGCGAGGGCAAGAGCGCCGGGGTGAAAGATCTGGAGCTGCGCCTGGCGCGGCGCTACGGCGCTCGCTGTGAGGTGCGCGATCGCAAGGGCAGCGGCGAGATCGTGATTCGCTATGGCGATCTCGACGAGCTCGATCGCATCCTCGAGCAGCTGTTGCCCTGATGCGATGATCCTGCCGTGACGGCGTGATCCGGTGAGCAACGACTTCAGCCCCCCGCCGGACACGCCCGATCCGAGCGGAGACTATCTCTGCCCGACCTGTGGCGGGCGCATGGCGTTCGATGCGGCGCGACAGTGCTTGCTGTGCGCCTTCTGCTCCGCCACGAAAGCGGCCGGTAGCGCGGGCGCGGCCGGCGCGGTCCTGGAGCACGACCTGGAGGCGGGTCTGCTGCAATCCCAGCAGCGGGGCTTTGGGCCCGCCGTGCGCAGCTTCAGCTGCGAGCAATGCGGCGCGCGGGTGAGCTACGGAGAGGCCACCACCGCCACGCGCTGCGACTTCTGCGGGTCGGCGCGCGTGCTGGAGCAGAGCGATCGCCGCCAGCCGCTGCGCCCCGAGTCGGTCATTCCTTTTCAGATCGACAAGGCAAGCGCCACGGCTCGCTTCAGGGCCTGGCTGGGCTCGCTCTGGTTTCGTCCGTCAGATCTGCAGAAGCTGGCGCGCTCGACCGAGATGAGCGGCATGTACGTGCCGTACTGGGCCTTCGACACGCGGGTGGCGTCCAGCTGGCGCGCCGAGGCGGGCTACTACTACTACGTGACCGAGACGTACACGGCTCGGGACTCGCAGGGGCGCAACGTGACCCGCCAGCGCCAGGTGCGCCACACTCGCTGGGAGCGAGCGCAGGGCAGCCGCCAGGATCACTACGATGACCTGCTGGAGTGCGGCTCGAAGGGCCTCTCGCGCGAGCTGACCCGCAAGCTGGAGCCGTTCGATACCAGCCGCCTAGTGCCCTATGATCCGAGCTACCTGGTGGGCTGGAAGGCGGAGGAGTACAGCCTGGACCTGGGACAGGCGTGGGCCGCCGCGCAGCAGCGCATGGAGCAGGAGCAGCGGCAGCGCTGCTCGCGAGATGTGCCGGGTGATACACAGCGCAACCTGCGGGTCGAAAATCGCTTCACCGAGCGCCGCTTCAAGCACCTGCTCCTGCCCATCTGGCTGTCGGTATATCGCTACCGCGAGCGGCCGTACGTGTTCCTGGTCAACGGCCAGACGGGTGAAGTGACGGGACACGCTCCCTGGAGCGTGCTCAAGCTCACCTTGCTCGGCGTGCTGGTGCTCGCGCTGGTCATCGCCTTCTACGCGCTGCAGCGCTGATCGCGCTGCAGCGGTGGCGAGGTCTCTACACGGCCTCTGCCACCACCCGCATGGCATCGAACAGGTTCAGCGGCAGCGAGCCAGGCAGCTGCCGCAGCCAGCCCGGCGCACGCAGCCCCGTAATCCGTAGCGCCTGAAACGCCACCAGCGAGAGCGGCACCCGCTTCCACGGATGGCTGAGCTCGAGCAGACGGAAGCCAGTGCGCTGGAGCACCTGCTCCATGCTCGCGGGCGAGAAGAACCACAGGTGCTGCGGCGGGGTCATCAGCCGCCAGCGCTTGCCGGCGATGCGAGCCGGCAGCGCGCCGAAGTCGCCCGTGGTGAGCAGCAGCTTGCCGCCGGTGCGCAGGGCGCTCCGCACGCCGCCGAGCACGGCCGCGGGCTCTGCCAGGTGCTCAATCACGTCGAGCATCACTGCCACATCGAAGGGGCCGTGCTCGCCCACGAGCTCCGGCGTGAGCTCGCGCTCCACGCGCAGGCCGCGGGCGCGACACGTCTCCCGCGCGTGGTCCGACACCTCCACCCCCGCGACCCGGAAGCGCTGCCGCGCCTCTTCCAGGAAAAAGCCGTAGGCGCAGCCCAGCTCGAGCAGATTGCCCGCGCTGGCGCCATGGCGCGCGAGCACGTCCAGGGTACGAGCGAACTCCATCCGCAAGGTGGCCTCACTGCCCTGATAGTCGGCGTAGCCGTCGTGCTGGCCGCCGTCGAAGTAGCTGGCCGTGTAGATGGACGCGGGATCAAAGTCGGCGGGCAGCTCCGTGCGCGCCAGGCCGCAGCCGTCGCAAGCCAGGATGTCGAAGCCCTTGACGCGAAACAGCGGGTGCGCCCGTGCAGAGTCGCAGGCGGCACACGAGGTGGAAGGCGCAGGCATCGGGCTGCGCAATAGCACGGAGCAGCTCGGTGTGGCGCAGGCGAACGGCGCCAGCCCCGCCATCCGGCGCCAGCCCAGGAGCTCGGCGCATGAGCCGGGTCGACGCTCGGCCTGAGCTGGCCTAGCTTGGGACTGGACGATGTCATCCGACGAGGCGCCGCTGACCGCGCTCGAGGTGCTGGTCGTAGACTGCCAGACCACTGGAGCGACTCCTGCTCAGGGCGCAGTGCTGGAGCTGGGCTGGGCCGTCGCGCGAGGCGCTCCAGAGACGGTGACCCAGCTGGAGTCGCACTGGATCACCCTGCCCGCCGGCGCCACGGTGCCCGCACAGGTGCGCCGGCTCACGGGTTATGATCCAGCCCGAGCCACGCTCACCCTCCCCGCCGCCGAAGCCTGGCAGCGCCTGCGCGGCCTGCTGCCCGCCGCTCCGCTGGCGCCAATGGCGATCCACTACGCACACTTCGAGCTGGCCTTCCTGCGTGACTGGGCGCAGCAGTTCGAGCCCGAGCGGCCCTTCCCCTTCGATGCCGTGTGTGTGCACGCCATCGCCTGCCGGCTATTTCCGGATCTGCCACGGCGCTCGCTGCGCGCGCTGGCGGGCTACCTGGGCCATGGCGTGGAGCTGGAGCGGCGCAGCCACGGCCACGTGCTGGCCACGGCGTTCATCTGGAGCAAGCTGGCTCTGGAGCTCGGCGAGCGTGGCGTGGAGAGCTGGGCACAGCTACGAGAGTGGCTGGCGGCCCCCGCTCCGCCGCGCCCCCGCAAGCGCCGCTATCCGCTGCCCGCCACCGTGTATCGCGCGCTGCCGGATGAGCCCGGCGTGTACCGCTTTCTGCGGCGCAACGGCGACGTGTTGTACGTGGGCAAGGCCGGCAGCCTCCGCAAGCGTGTGGCCAGCCACTTCACGGCGGGCTCTGCCACCAGCGAACGCGCGCTGGAGATGCTCACCCAGGTGCACGAGATCCAGCCCACCCCGACGGCCACGGCGCTGGAGGCCGCGCTGCTAGAGAACGAGGAGATCAAGCGGCTCAATCCGCCCTACAACATCCAGCTGCTGGACGAGGCGCGCCACATCTGGTTCTTCGATCGAGCGCTCGACCACGTGGCGCCCGCGGCAGACGAGCTGCACCGCCGCGGTCCGGTGCCGTCGCTCGGCTCGGTGCGGGCGCTGCGTGCGCTGCAGCTGCTCTGCGCCGGCGCGGAGTCCAGCCTCAGCTTGCGCGCCCGGGCCGCTGGAGCTCCGGAGCGCTGGGCGCCTGATGAGCAAGTGTTTGCGGAGGGCTACGCGGCGCTGCTGGAGCGGCACGGGCTCGTGGCCGTGGAGGCACCGCTGCTGGAGCGGGAGCTGCTGAGAGCGGCGCGCCAGTTACTGGCGCAGGCGCCCGAGGACACGGCGAGCACGGCGGAGAGCGGAGATGACGCCACCGTGGAGCCGCCCTCCGCGCGCAGCTGGGACCGGGAGCGCGTGCTACGTCACCTGGAGCGCGGCCTGAGCCACGGCCACCAGCTGCTGCAGCGCGCGCGCTGGCTGTGTCTGCTGTTCGACTGCACCATCGTCTTTCAGGAACCCGCTCGCGCGCGACGGCTGCTGCTCGTGCGCGAGGGGCAGGTGGTGAAGGCACAGACGCTCGGCCCCGAGCTGGCGCTGCCCGCGGCGCCCCAGCCGCATCGCCCGCGGCGCGAGCGGCTGGCGGCGTTCTGCGAGCGCAAGCAATATGACCGCTCGCGCACGCTCACCAGCGAGCTCAAGCGTGTCCTGCGCGATGGCGGCTCGGTGCGCATCGCCCTCGGGCGCAACCACTGGCTGAGCGACGAGGGCCTGCGCACCGCGCTGCGCTGGATCTGAAAGCTACTGGTGCTTGCTCGCCGCGGAGTGCACCGCATGGTGCGGCGGCAAGAACGCGGGCTGGCCCACGCCGCCGAGCGCCGGGCTATTGGCGGGGTGCACGGTCAGGTTCGCCAGCAACTCGCAGTCGACCTCCAGCGTGTCGTCGCAGATGCGAAAGTCCGGTCGGATGTCGTTGCGCCCGTTCGCTGCCAGCTCGCCGATGGAGTTGGTGAGCGTGCCGTCGTCGCAGCAGCGCAGGCCATGGCACGACTCCAGCTGGTGCAACAGCGCAGCTGGGCAGCTGGCACCGGTGTTCACGTCATGGGGTGCCTCGCCGTGCGGCTCCCCCTGGCGGTGATCGCGGCACATCACGTGGCCACCAAAGACGCGAGGGCTCTTGGGGTCGTCACCGGGGAAGATGCAGTGCAACTCGCCCTGCCCGAGCACCTGGTGATCCTCGCGGCTGGTCACGAACTCCGCCCCGGAGTGATAGTGGCAGCTGACCCCGATGTCCGGGTACTCACAGTCGCCCTTGGCGTTGATGTTACCATCGTTGACGTGCGCGATGAGCGCGGCGGGCAGACCGTCGGCGACGCGGCACTCGGGCATCTCGTCCAGGAATGCCGGCGAGAGCTGCACCTGAGCCGGGCCACTGCGCGCCACGGACGTGGCACCCGACACATGCTGCCCGTGGCACATGGGGTAGCCCTCGGCCTCAGCGGGGGCCGCGGAGGCGAGCTTCAGCGCAGGCGGGCTGGCCTCCGTGGTCGGAGTATGCGGCGCAGGCTCGGTACCTGAATGACAGCTGACGAATGAAATCAATCCCAGTGCGGGAAGCACGATGCGATGCACGAACATGATCTCAGCCTTGTACGACTGAGGTCGCCGGAAAATCGAGACCTGCTCGGCACACTCGAGCACGCGACGCGCAGAGAACCGAGGACCTGTTAGACCCCGGTTCAGGTGTGCGCGAGCACGAGTCGTGACCTTGCCATCGAGCGCGAAAAGTTCAGCGCGGCACCGGAAACTTGGCGAGCTTGTGCTGCAGCGTACGGCGGTGCATGCCCAGCACCCGGGCGGTCTTGGAGATGTTGCCGTTGCACTCGTGCAGCACGCGCTCGATGTGCTCCCACTCCAGCCGCGCCAGCGAGGGGATCTCGTACGGCGCGGCCTCATCCAGCCCGCGCTCCGCGTCCGCCTCGAAGGCCAGCAGGATGCGATCGGCGTGGCAGGGCTTGATCAGATAGTCGCGAGCGCCGAGGCGCATCGCTTCCACCGCGGTGGCGATGCTGCCGTAGCCGGTGAGCACCACCACGTCCACGTCGGGCTGTAGCTGGCGCAGCTCTCGCAGCAGCGCCAGCCCGCCTGGCCCCGGCATGCGCAGATCGATCAGCGCACGATCAAAGCGCTGAGCGCGGGCCAGCAGCAGCGCGGTGTCGTGATGGTCAGCGGTATGGACCTGGTGACCACGGTCGCGCAGCGCCTTGCTGAGCCGCTCACGGAAGCGCTCATCATCGTCCACCACGAGCATGACTGATGCGTCGCTCACGAGGCCACCGCTTCCGCGCTGGCGCCGAGCGGGATGCGCATGCGCGCGCTCGTGCCCAGCCCCTGTGCCGACTCGATGATGAGCTCTCCACCTCTGCTCTCGACAAAGGCTCGCACCAGGAACACGCCCAGCCCCAGCCCGCGGCCGGGCTGCTTGGTGGTAAAGAACGGCTCACCCACCCGGGGCAGCAGCGGGGCCGGGATGCCGGTACCGCGATCTTCGACCGAGATGTGCGCCTCGGCGCCACACCGGCGGACGGCCACCACGATGGACGCACCGCCAGGGCTCGCCTCCAGGCCGTTGCGGATCAATGCGACGATGGACTGCGCCGTCTGCCCCAGCGGCAGCGCCAGCGCGCTGGCGGCGTCATCGACGCGAAACTCCACCCGCGCTGCGCGCTCCTCACCGAGCTGGGCGCGCACGCTGCGCAAGAGCTCGGCGAGCTGCGTGCCGGTGCCCTCCTCGGCGCCCGCTCCCGCGCGTGCCGCCATCAACCCGAGGATCTCCTGGCAGCGCTCCACCTCCAGCGAGATGAGCTGCAGGTCCTCGATCACGGAGCTCGGCTCTCCGCCGCGGCTCAGGGCCAGCCGCGCGTCGTGTGCGGCGATGGCGATGGTGCCCAGTGGGCTGCCCAGCTCGTGCGCGGCGCCGGCTGCCAGGGTGGTGATCGCCGCCAGCCGGGCGCTGCGCGCGCTGGCCTCGCGCAGCGCGGCGATCTGTGCGCGCTGCCGCGCGATGGCCTGGGTGATCTGACGCACGAAGAAGGTGGTGAGCCCCGCCGCCAGCACGAAGGCCACCCACATGCCGTACAGGTGATGGCCAATGCCGGCGCCGTGCTGGCTGTGCTCGCCGCCAGGCAGCAGGAAGAGCACGCCAAAGCCCGCGAACGACAGGGCCGCCACGAACGCCGTCCAGCGTGCGCTGAGCACGACCGCCGAGAGCGTGATGTGCACCAGATAGAACACCGTGAAGGGGTTCATGGGCCCGCCCGAGACCGCGAGCAGGGCCGTCAGCAGCAAGGTGTCGAACATCATCACGCTGCCGAGGACGCGCGCTTCGCACCAGTGGCCCTGGGTGCGCAGCGCCGCCGCGAAGCGAGCCAGCGCCGCGAGCGCCAGGTTGGTCGCCGCCGCCAGCCCCACCAGCCCGCCGAGGGCCCAGAAGGGCAGATCGGCCCCCAGGGCCCAGGCGATGATGACAGCCGCGCTCTGCCCGGCGACCGCGAGCCAGCGCAGCCGTACCAGCCAGGGCAAGCTCACCTGTGGCGCGGCTTCCAGCTGCATGCCGGGGGCATGCCGCGCCTGCCGCCGCGGGGTCAAGCCCTGCGCTGCAGGGTGGACGGGTAGCCTGATTGGCCTGTACGGGTTGCCAGCGCCCGGGGCAGGCTGGATGTGCCGGCTTGGCAGTAGTACGGAGCCCCTCCATGAGCGGCCTGACACGCACCAGCATCTCGATTGAAGCCGATCTGCTCGAACGGTTCTTGAAGCTCGCCCGGCGCCGCGGGCTCGCCAACTGCTCGGAGGCCATCCGTCACCTGATGCGTGAGGCGCTGGTGCGCGAGGACTGGGACAGCGAAGCAGAGGTCGTGGGCACCATCACCATCGTCTACGATCATCACAAGCGCGATCTCAGCGATCGGCTGACGGCCATCCAGCACGACCACCATGAGATGGTGCTGGCCGCAACCCACATTCACCTGGACCACGACAACTGCCTGGAGATGGTCGCGGTGCGCGGGCCCGGGGTGGAGGTGCAGAAGGTTGCCGATCAGCTGATCGGCACGCGCGGCGTGAAACACGGCAAGGTATCGGCCACCATGACCGGCAAAGCGCACGCGACCGCCACAGACAGGGCGCACGCGACCGCCACGCACAAGCATGCGACTGCCGCGAGCAAGAAGCGCTGAGCACCCTCACAGGCCGCGGACGGTGCACTCCCCTTCGCCGCGGAAGTGTCCGACCGTCCGTGCCAGCTGGCTGACAAAGGCGCCGTAGTTGACGGCGCCCAGCCCCGAAGGATCATACAGGCGCACGTCCAGCGGTGTGGCGTTCAGCTCCGCCAGCGTGATCTCACCGTCTTCATCCTGGTCGGCAGCCGCCAGCGCATCGAAGCGCAAGGATGTGGGCACGGAGGGATCGGGAGAGGCCTGCAGGCGATCGTAGAAGAGATGATCGCCGTGAGTGGTGAGCTCGACCTCCAGGGTCGTGTTGTTCGTCAGCACGATGCCCGCCTGCTGCCGGCCACCGGCCGCAGAGGAGCACTCGTCGTAGCGAGTGCCGAGGGCAAAGCCCCACGCAAAACGCTTCGCCGTCTGAGCTTTGCTGGCCGTGCCCGACACGAACAGGCTGTAGCCGCCAGCCAGCATCAGCTCCAGATCCGCCTGGGTTGCGCTGGGGGTCAGCTCCGTCGCTGCGGTGACCGGCGCGATCTCGTAGCTGACCCGGTCCCAGGCGCGGGCGGGCACGCCGGCAAAGTCGATGATGGCCTTCACGCCGGCGACGGTGTTGTCGAACAGCTTCGAGCCAGGCATCACCGCGGCGATCTCTCCACTCTGATCGGACACCTCGATGCTCTGGAAGCTCACCAGAAACTGCTCGTAGCGAACGGTCCAGCCGTCGGCGAAGCCGCCCTCCGGATCGGCGGGGATCCCCTGCTCGATGTACTCCTCGCCCCAGGTCGTGAAGGACAGCGTGCCTTCACCGCCCGAGCGAGTGGGGTCAGCGCCCCCACAGGCAAGGGCAAGACTGATCAGGATCGAGCTGAAACCAAACGAGAAAAACAACGAGCGAGACAACGGCTGCTACTCCTCGGAGGCGGACACGTCTGCCGCATAGGAAAATTTGTACGCAGTGAGCTGCGCCAGGCCCAGGGCGAAGGCGATGCCAGGCTGGGAGCTGGGAGAGAGCTCCGCCGGCTGCTCCATGCTGCCCGGCTCGAGCTGCGAAAAATCCACTAGCTCGAACCAGATGCGCGGATTGACCAGCACGGTGACCCTGCCGTCCGCCTCCACGTCGAGCTCACTGAACTCGCAGCCCTCCACCTCGCCCCGCGCTGCGCTGCGCTCGATGTCAGACAGCTCCGCCACTGCCCGGAAGATACGCGCTGGCTCGCCCAACTTCTCCGCCCGCCCCTCGACGAGGGCGGCGTGGCCCCCGAGCTCCGCCGCGAGGGGCCCGGTAGCAGACGCGGCGAAGCTGAAGCGCGCCGAGCGATAGCTGCCCGTCACGCCCTCCCCTACCGGCAGATCGCTGGCGCCCGCGAGCAGATCTACGCTCCAGGGCTCGAGCATCTGTCCGAGCGCATTGCCCGGTTGGTAGTGGCCCGGGTGCGCATGCGCGGTGCCAAGCCCGAGCGCGAGCAGCGCATGACGCCGCGCTCGCGGCGCGCGCTGCAGTCGAACCAGCGGCGGAGCCCCGTCGAAGTAGTAGAACGGACCGGTGGCGAGCAGCGCCTTGCTGAGGGTGACCTGCCAGCCCGCGGCCGTCTGAAAACCGGAAGCAGCGCTCGGCTCCAGCTCGAGACGGGTGGCCAGGGCCACGCGCCGCCCGCTGGTCTCGGACCCCGCTCCGCAGGCCTGCACGCCAGCGGCGCCGCCCAGCGCCGCCGCGCCGAGGGCAACGCCCAGCGCGACACTGCCCGCACCTCGCCAGAGGCGGCTCGACCTGCCCTTGCTCACTCGACTCGAGCTCATCGTTGCTCCTTTCATACGCGCAGCGCCAGCGACCACAGGAGGGTGCGCGGAGGCCCCACGGTGACGTGCCGGACGGGCACCAGAGACGGCGCGTCGCCGAAGCGCGACGAATACACGAACTCGCCGTCGTACCAGCTCGTATCGAGCAGGTTGTAGACGTCCAGGCTCGTCTCCAGCGGCCCGAAGCGGAGCGCCGCTCGCACGTCGGCGAGCAGCGCGTCGTGCCCCAGCTCGGCGTAAGGCAGCGGCCGCCGGCCGAGGCCGGTGACGGCAGCACCGAAGTGCCCGCGCAGGTCGCGCTCGAAGAAGCGCGCCAGCAAAGGCGTGTAGGCGAGATCCAGCCGTGCCACGAGCTGAGGCACGTAAGGCAGCAGATCCCCACGGGTGTAGGGGCCACCCGAGCGCTGAAGCGCAGCCCGGGCATAGGTTACGCTGGCGCTCGCCAGTAGCTCGGGCAGCGGGCGCGAGACCAGCTGCCCGGCGACCCCCATCCGGCGGGTAGAGGGCACCAGCTCATTGCGAGCCGTTGCGGGCTCGAACACCAGATCATCACTCAGGTCGGTCAGGAACGTGGCCAGCGACGCCTGCAGCAGCTCGCCGCGCTGCAGGCGCAGCCCCGCTTCGTAGGAATTGACCCGCGTGAAGGGCGTGGTCTCTCCGTCGCCCAGGCTGCGGGCCTGCGGTGAACGGAAGCCTTCACCGTAGCTCAGCAGCGCGTGCAGCCCGGGCAGCAGGGTCAAGTCCAGGGTCAGCCGCCTGGAGAGCTGCGCGCCCAGCGCGGAGCGAGCTTGACCCTGGCCCTGACCGCCCTGCTCCTCCGTCAGATACGAGAGCGCATCCACGCGCAGGCCACCGCGCAGGCTGAGGCGTCGCAGCGGGTGCAGCTCGAGGTCCAGATAGCCAGCGCTATCCAGCGCCCGCACCTCGGTTACGACGCCGGGCGATTGCTCGTCGTCCGTCACGCGATCATCGAGCAGCGACAGGCGATGCTGGGACTGTCGGATGGCATCGCTGCGCAGCGAGACGCCCGCCTCCAGATGGTCTCGCGGACTGAACCAGCCCAGCGCGCGCCGGTAGTGAGCGACGACGCCCAGGGTGAGCGCCTCGTGGAGCTGCTGCAGCGAGTCGCCCTCGATGCTGGTCAAATAGCCCGTGAAGTTGGAGCGCAGGCGCAGGGTGCGCAAGCCGAGATACGGGCTGAGCGACCAGCTGTCGCCCTGCTCGGCCCCAGCCTGGCCGTTCTCCAGCTGCAACACCAGCTGCGTGCGCGCCGAGTACCCGCCCTGCTTGCCGTCATACGTATCGAGCCGCCCCACCCGGCCGCTCTCGATGTCCTCCAGCCGCAGCACGCCCGCCGAGTCAAAGCGCCCCGCGTACGCGGACGCCAGCCAGCGTGCGCTCACCGCGCCCAGGTCATGGCGGGCCTGCACGATCGCTGACCCATGGCGCGCCGCTCGCGACGGCCCGAAGCCATCGCTGCTCTCCAGCTCGAAGGCACCGAACGTCTGCGAAGACGCGCCCTCGGGATGGTACGCCATGAACAGCCTCCGGGCGCCGAAGCTGCCCAGCCCGGCGCTGGCGGTGACCCCGGGCTCTGCGTAGCCCAGGTCGAAGCGCAGGCTGCCCGCCACGGCAAAATCGCCCTGGCGTGGATCATACACGCCGGGCGTGGAGTGGATGCGCTCCACCACCTCGGGGATGAGGAAATGCAGGTCCGCGTAGCCCTGCCCGTGCAGGTTCGAGACCTCGTTCACGGGCGCGCCGCCCGCCCAGATCTCCACATCCTGACCGTGCACGGCATCAAAGCCGCGCACGAAGATCTGGTGCGCCTTGCCCTCGCCGCCGTGCTGGCTGACGAAGATGCCGGGCACGACCAGCAGCATCTCGCTGGCGTCGCGATGGGGCGCCGCGGCCAGCAGCGGCCGCTCCTGCACGGTCTCGGACGCGCTGCGCGGAGCCTCCGCCCCCTGCACCGTCACCTCCAGCGCGGGCTCCGGGTGCTGCTCCGAGCCGGCTGCGGGCACCGGTGGCGCTGCCGCGACGAAGCGGACGAGGGTGCGCACCCGCGCGCGGCGGGGACCTGTGGCATCCCGCGCCGGCACGAAACGAAAGGCACGCGCCGCTTGCAGCGCCGCCGAGTCAAACGGCTCGCCCACGCCAGCCTCGAGCTCGACCGCTTCCACCGAGCCGTCACGGCTGACCGTGAGCAGGACCGGCACCAGCAGATCGTTCGACAGCTCGCGCCGCGCTGGCCAGGGCGCGCGCGGCTCGGAGAGCAACTCTGGCGGCGTGAGCGGGCTCGAGGCGACCTGCGCTTCAGCTTCCTGTGCTGGCGCGGGCGCCGGCGGCTGTGGCGAGACGGGAGCGGGCTGCGCGAACGCGGGCGCGCACAGCAGCGCCGCTCCGCCTGTCCACGCTGCGCACCGCTTCGACCGCCGGAACATGCCGGCGCGTACTACTAATCGGACAAATCGTCTTACGCAACCTGCGCGCGCAGAGACGCAGGCGCAGCGCGGGCGAGCGGCCGTGCCTCCGCTCAGGAGCGCGCCGCAGCCAAGGCGCGCGAGCGCCTGTGCGCCGGGGCGCGCTGACTCACTCGCTCACGGACAGGCCGTGGGCGTGCTCTCGCACAGGAAGGGGCCCCCGGCGACCTCGATGAACTCGTTCTGGCACCAATCGGCGACGTTGCAGTCGCCGCGCGTGCTGATGCCCACCCCGTCGATGTAGCGGAAGATGCTGTTGGTGATGTTCGCCGAGTTGGGCGCCATCAGCGCGGCCTTGGTGCTGCTGCCCAGGCAACCGCGGCCG
Organism: Polyangiaceae bacterium; assembly: GCA_025937895.1. Lineage (GTDB taxonomy): Bacteria > Myxococcota_A > Polyangia > Polyangiales > Polyangiaceae > SZUA-265. The sequence goes on from JAICQL010000146.1 coordinate 17,739, forward strand.
CTGCCTGCGTACTCGAAGATGGCGTGGCTGATGCGTGGGGTCACGTCCGAGTAGCTGTACAGCAGGCAGCCCCAATCCCCGGGCTGCGGATCTTGCTGAGCCGAGGTGAACACCACCGGCTCGGCCTCCGTGCCCTCGATGTTGAAATTGGCGTTGAAGGCGTCGATGGTGCCCAGCATCTGAAAGCGCACGCCCGCCTCCACGGTCACGTCCGTGCCGGGCGAGATGCCCAGGTTCTGCACCCGGAAGGGCACGCTCTGCTTGCGCCATCTGCCATTGCTGCCGATGCCGCCGCCCTCCTCCACCTCGATGAAATCATCGGCGTCCTCGAAGGTGTTGCCGGCGCCCAGCACGAACACCTGCGCAGCCGCCACCTGGATAGAGGCCTCTTGGTTGCGGGCAAAGTGGTTGTTCGAGAAATCGCGGACGGCGGCGCTGCGCGACAGCCGGATGCCGTAGGTCGAGCTGTCCGTCACCGTGACCTCGCGGATCGCTCGTAGCGGCGCCTCGACATCGAGGATGGCGGCGTGCCCGGCGCCCGTGGCGGCGCAGGCGGCGCCGCCGTACTGCATGATCACGTGCTCCAGCTCGCTCGCGCTGGCGCCGTCGTCGATGCGCAGGCACTGCCAGTCCCCCGGCAAGGGATCTTCGGAGGCCGACGTGAACAGGATCGGCTGGTCTGCAGTGCCCTTGGCCACCAGCTGCGCGCCCATGTCATTGAGCACCTCCAGGAAGGCGCCGGGCTCCATCAACACGGTGGTGCCGGGCTGGATCGTCAGCGTGGCTCCGCCGTACACCTCCGTGCGCTGCGCGCGCACGCAGCCGGGCCCAACCGTGAGGTCCGCGGTGATCTGTGCCGGCAAGAGCGCCGCATCCTGGCAGTCGCCGGAGCTCACCAGCACCGGAGTGCTCGGCCGCTCACTGCCGCCGCCCGGCGACAGTGCTCCGCCTGCGGTCTCCGCTCCAGCTCCCGCCGCACCCTGCCCCGGCTCATTCTCGTCTCGCTCGCGCTCCTCCCCCTCGCGCTCCGCCTCGCCCGGCGTCCGGGAGTCCACGGCGCAGGCCAGCAGGGGCAGCGCCAGACAACTGTTCGTGATCCACGATGCAACAGAACGGAAGGGAGCTCGTCGTGACAATTTCATATTCATCACCCAGAGCCGGCTACGTTATCACTGCCCGGGTCTGCTCCCGCAAGCAGCAGCAAATGTCGCTCGAGAGCACTCCAATCCAACGGGCCGACCTCCGGGCGTGCCGGATCGCGGCGCTGGGCAGGCGCGCCGCCCGCTGCGCGGCGATCGCCGGCGCTGGCCCGGCGCTGGCCAGCCCTCCGCATCGCGCCGTGGCCGCAAGAGCAGCGGGATCGTGACTGGCACCCTCGCTGCATTCGCACCCGCTGATGTCTGCGCTCGCCACGACCCTCGGCGGCACGCCCATGGGCAAGCCGCTCGGCTTTGCTTCGGTCAGCTCCAGCGCGCTGCTGGGGCTGACGCCACACCTGGTGACCGTGGAGGTGGGCTGCACGCGCGGCCCACCTCTGTTTCAGATGGTGGGGCTCGCTGCCGCGTCGGTGCGCGAGGCGCGGGTGCGGGTGGCCAGCGCCCTGTGCCAGCTCGGGGTGTTGCTCGATGCCTACGCGATCACGGTAAACCTCGCCCCCGCCGACGTGCCCAAGTCGGGCGCCACACTGGATCTGGCGCTCGCGCTCGGCATCCTGGCCGCGCTCGAGCACTTCCCCGCCGAGCGCCTGGATGGCCTCCTGGTGCTCGGCGAGCTCTCGCTGGATGGCTCCTTGCGGCCGATGCGCGGGGTGCTCCCGCAGCTGCACGGCACCCTCGGCGAGCGCTTGCACACCGCGATCGTCCCGGAGCGCAACGGCGCCGAGGCGGGCCTGGTGACACGCGGGCAGGTGCTGCTGGCCGATTGCTTGAACGCGGTGGTGGAGCACCTGCACGGCACGCGTGCGCTGCAGGCGCCGCCGCGCACCACCTTCAACCCGCAGCGCCCCGCCGGTGAGGTGGACCTGGCGCAGGTGCGCGGCCAGGCAGATGCGCGGCGTGCCGTGGAGGTGGCGGCCGCTGGGAATCACAACCTGCTTCTCGTGGGCCCGCCTGGAGCTGGCAAGACGTTGCTGGCCCGCGCGCTGCGCACCGTGTTGCCGCCGCTCACGTTCGAGGAGGCGCTCGAGACCACGGCCGTGCACAGCGTGGCAGGTATCCTGAGCGCCGAAGAAGGCATCGTGCAGGCGCGCCCGTTTCGAGCGCCGCACCACTCCGTGAGCGAGGCGGGGCTCGTGGGTGGAGGCAGCCACCCGCGGCCGGGCGAGGTCAGCCTCGCGCACAATGGTGTGCTCTTCCTCGATGAGCTGGCCGAGTTCCGCCGGGGGGCGCTGGAGGCGCTGCGCCAGCCGCTGGAAGATGGACAGGTGTGCATCGCCCGGGCTCAGGCGCGAGCCTCGTTCCCCGCTCGCCCGCTGATGGTCGGCGCCATGAACCCGTGCCCGTGCGGCTTTGCGGGGCAAACCCAGCCGGGCCAGCTGTGTCGTTGCTCGCAGCACCAGCTCGACCGCTACCGCCAGAAGCTCTCCGGGCCGCTGCTCGATCGCCTGGACGTGCACACGCCGCTGCCGGCGGTGGACGTGCGCGCTCTCTCCCGGCACGTGGAGAGCGAGTCGTCGGAGTCGGTGCGCGCGCGGGTGGTGGCAGCGCGTGAACGGCAGCTCGCGCGCTGGCGCAGCGGCGTCACGTCCCGCCGTACCAACGGCGAGCTACCGCTGACAGAGCTGAAGCGCATCGCCGCGCTGGACGGCGAGAGCCGCCAGCTGCTGGAGGCCGCTGCCACACAGCTCGGGCTCAGCGCGCGCGTTCGTGAAGGTGCTGCGCGTGGCGCGCACCATTGCCGATCTGGAGGGCGAGCCTGCCGTACGCGCACCGCACGTCTCGCAGGCGATCCAGGGGCGGATACTCGATCGACGTGCGCACGGCGCGATACGCTCGACGGCCGCGAACGGCTAGACCACGCCGCTGCCTGCGACGCCATCACGAGTCGTTGCGGTGCCTCCAATGGCGTTTCGCTCGAGCTCAGGCTCGCGGGCGCTCCGCTGCTCGTCTTCCCTCGCTGTCGTGGCCACACTCGTGTGTTGCGCGCGGTGAACCGCCAGCTGGTCAATGCACGTGAATTTTGCGCTGAAGGGCGCCAAGGGTTGACGACTGAGCACCGCACGCCGTAGCTGTGCCGAACCC